>DASZKB010000139.1:0-8732 GCA_035947475.1 Gaiellaceae bacterium
GAGGAAGTCGAACACCGCCCGCGCCATCCGCTCGCCCTTCTCCGCCTCGCCGAGCGTCGAGGCGAGCACCGTCCCGCTCGTGTCCGCCAGGACCGCCGCTTCGATCTGCGAGGAGATCTCGGTCAGGTCGGCGAGCGCCTGGGCCGGGTCCACGGCGCGCAAACCTAGCACAGCCCCCGTCCTAGACTGGATAGGCGGGCATGCGCGAGGTGGTCAACAAGTTCTACGCGGACCGCGGCACGCACCTCGCCGCGATGATCGCCTATTTCGCGCTCCTCTCGTTCGTCCCGCTTCTCTTTCTCGCCCTCTCGCTGATCGGGCTCGCCGGCGAGCCGAGCGAGTCGAGCTATCTGATCGAGCAGCTCCGGCGCGCGTTCCCCGCCACCTCCATCGACCGGCTCCTCGACGTCGTCCGAACCGTCGAGGGCCGCGCGCTCGAGCTCGGGGCGGTCGGGGTCGTCGGGCTCCTCTGGGCGACGCTCGGCTTCTTCAGCGTCCTCGAGTCGGCGTTCAACATCGTCTACGGGCTCCCGAACCGCCCGTTCGTGCGCCAGAAGCTCCTCGTGCTCGTCCTCGTCGCGACGTCCCTGACCGCCCTCTTCCTCGCCCTCGTGGTCGGCTCGGTCGGCGCCGGCCTCGCCGAGAACGCCCGCGTCGCCGGCGGCGTCATCTCGTACGTCTACGCCGTCCTGATCTCGACCGCCCTCATGTTCGGGTTCGTCTGGACGACCTACAACATCCTCACGAACACGCGTCTCACGTGGCGCGAGACGTTTCCGGGCGCGCTCTTCGCTGCCCTCTTCCTGCAGGCGAGCTTCCAGGTGCTCCCGATCTTCCTCCGCGCCGCGCACGAGCTCGTGGTCCTGCAGGCGTTCGGCGGTCTCGTCCTGCTGCTCTTCTGGCTCTACGTGATGGCCAACATCCTCGTGCTCGGGGCCGAGATCAACTGGTGGCTCGCGTACGGGCGGCGCCGCCGCGCCGACGAAGAGGCGCCCGGCCTCGCTTAGCTTTCCTAGCCGCCCCGGGGCGCCGCTCGCAAACGAGGCAAGCGAGCGGGCGCGAGACAGTACGAGGAGGTACGGCGAGCGCCCGCGAGCGCAGGATCGTGCCGCGAGCGGCGTCAGGCGCGGGCGGTGCCGGGCTTCGCCCGGCGGGAGCCGGGCCGCTCAGGAGAGCTAGGAGGTCGTCGGATCCCGCGAGAGCGCGGGGCGCACGCGGTCGGCGAACGCGCGCATCACCTTGTGCTCGATCTCGTGCTGGCGGTCGACGAGGCCCCGGAACGACTGACGAGTGAGGACGAAGTAGCGGATGGGTGTCTTCGCCGTCACGGTCGCCGTCCTCGGGACGTCCTCGAGCAAGCCGATCTCGCCGAAGAAGTCGCCGTCCGAGAGCGTCCGGATCTCCTCGCCGCCCTTCGTCACGCCGACCTCGCCCTCGACGATCACGAAGAACTCGCGCGCCGTCTCGCCCTCCCGGCAGAGCACCTTCCCCGCCTGGTCCTCGAGGTCCTCGCTGACCTTCGCGAGTTCCTCGAGCTCGTTGCGCGAGAGCCCCGCGAAAAGCGGGGCGCGCGAGAGCGCCTTCACCTTCGAGTCGGCCGAGAAAAGCCGCACGTCGGAAACCTACAACGATTCGGCGCGGGCGCCTAACGAGTCGACGAGCGCGCTGCCTGCGCGCGCTCGGTGGCTGTGCTCGCGCTTCCACGCGGCCCCGAGCTCGGCGACGGTCTCCTGTTCGCCGACAGGCACGAAGATCGGGTCGTAGCCGAAGCCGTCCGAGCCGAGCGGCTCGAAGGCGATGAAGCCGTCGAGCGAGCCTCTCACGTGAACGTCGCCGCCGCCGGGCAGGAGGCACACGATCTCCGCGACGAAGCGAGCGGCGCGCCGCTCGGGGGGGACGTTCCGGAGGTCGGCGAGGAGGCGCGCCACGTTGTCGGCGTCCGAGGCGCCGACGCCCGCGTACCGGGCCGAACGGACGCCGGGCGCGCCGTTGAGCGCCTCGACCTCGAGACCCGAGTCCTCGCCGAGGACCAGCACGTCGGGGCCGACCACGGCGCGGGCGAACGTGGCCTTCGCGCGCGCGTTCTCGGAAAACGTCGAGCCGGTCTCTTCGGGTAGCGCGGCGCCGAGCGGCTCGATCTCCCAGCCGTCGAGGACGTCGCCGAGCTCGCGCGCCTTGTGCGGGTTCGCGGAGGCGAGAACCGCTCTCACTCGGCGCTGACGCGCCGGACGCCCTCGAGCGCGGCCACCCGCTCGACCACCGTGCGCCTGAGCGTTTCGTCGGTGACGTCGAGGTCGAAGCGGAGCAGCCGCCGCTCCTCGTCGTCGTCGAGCTCCAGGCGGGTGACGCGGGCTCGTTCCGCCTCGAGCGCGCGCAGGACGGGCGTCAGCGGCTCGCCCGGGCGGAGCTCGATCTCGAGCACCCCGCCCTCGCGCCGCACCCTTGCGATCAGCGCGCGCTCGAGCGGGCGAAGCGGCCCCAGGCCGACGAGCACGACGGCGGTCGTGACGAAGGCAGCGACGTAGTAGCCGGCGCCCGCCGCCATCCCGATCGCGGCGACAGCCCACACTCCGGCGGCCGTCGTCAGCCCGCGGATGGAGAGCCCCTGGCGGATGATGGCGCCGGCGCCGAGGAACCCGATCCCGGTCACGATCTGAGCGGCGATGCGGGTCGGGTCGAGCGTGATGCCGCTCTCGAGGCCGTACCGGAAATCGGTGAACGCGTACGCCGAGACGAGGGTGAAGAGCGCCGCCCCGACGGACACGAGCAGATGCGTCCGCAGGCCCGCCTCGCGCTCCCGCAGCTCGCGCTCGACGCCGATCGCGCCGCCGAGGACCGCCGCCACGACGAGCCGGAGAACGACCTCGGCGGTCGAGAGCTCAGGCATCGACGGCGGTCCGCTGCGCCGGTGCGATCCGCTCGATCCCCGCGGCAGCGAGATCGAGGAGCCGGTCGATGGTCTCGCGCTCGACCGGGCTCGTCTCGGCCGTCGCCTGGAGCTCGATCAGGCGCCCGCCTTCAGTCATGACGACGTTCATGTCGAGGTCGGCGCTGGAGTCCTCCGCGTAGTCGAGGTCGAGCCGCGGCTCGCCTTCGACCACGCCGACCGAGACGGCGGCCACGAGCTCACTCGGGTCGGGAAGGCCGCGCTTTCGCGCCGCCCGGGCAAGAGCGACCCAGGCGCCGGTGATCGCCGCCGTGCGTGTGCCGCCGTCGGCCTGGATCACGTCGCAGTCGAGCCAGACGGTCCGCTCGCCGAGCGTCCCCATGTCGTAGGCGGCCCGTAGGGAGCGGCCGACGAGGCGCTGGATCTCGATCGTGCGACCCTTCTGGCGGCCCTCGCTCGCTTCCCGGGCAGTTCGCGAGCCCGTCGACGCCGGGAGCATCCCGTACTCGGCGGTGAGCCACCCGCGACCGCGGCCGGCGAGCCAGCGCGGGACGCCCTCGTCGACCGTCGCCGTGCAGAGGACGCGCGTTCGCCCGAGCGAGACGAGCACCGAGCCGTCCGCCTGCTCGACGAAGTCGGGCGCCATCTCGAGCGGCCGGAGCTCGTCGGGGCGGCGGCCCTCTCGCATCCCCTACCTCCTACGCGGCGGCCAGCTCGAGATCGCGAACGGCGACCTGGCCGACCTCGCCGAGCGGCAGCTGGAGGAAGCGCTCCCCGAGCGCTCGGAAATCGTCCGGCCGGCCGGTGGTGAAGAACTCGCAGCGACCCTCGCGCGTCGCGTCGTTCTCTATCCCCTTGCGCGCGAGCGTCTCGGCCACCTCGCGCGCGGTCTCCTCCGCCGAGAAGACAAGCGCCGTTCCCCGCCCGAAGACGCGCTCGAAGACCGGCCGGATGAGCGGATAGTGCGTGCAGCCGAGGATCACGGTGTCGACCTCGACCTCCTTGAGCGGTTGGGCGTACTCGCGCACGGCGGCGTGCAAGCGCTCGTCGACCGCGCCCGCCTCGATCAGGGGGACGAGCTTCGGGCAGGCGACGGACACCACCGACGCGCCGGCGTCGAGCGCGCGCACCGCCTCCGTGTAGCGGCCGCTCCGCACCGTCGCTTCGGTCGCGAGGACGCCGATCCGCCGGTTCCGGGACGCTTGCACGGCGGCGTGGGCCTCCGGCGCGAGAACGCCGACGACCGGAACGGCGAGGCTCTGCTGGAGCGCGGGGAGCGCGGCGGCCGTGGCCGAGTTGCAGGCCGAGACGATCAGCTTCACGCCCGCCTGCTCGAGGTACGACGCGATCTCGGAGGCGAACCGCCGGATCTCCTCGGCGGGCCGCGGCCCGTACGGGCACCGGGCGCCGTCCCCCACGTAGACGAAGTCCTCGCTCGGCATGGTGACGAGGCACTCGTGCAGGACCGTGAGGCCCCCCGCGCCCGAGTCGAAGATCCCGATCGGCCTCGCGTCCATCGCGCCGATTCTACGGAGCAAGGGCGATAGTACGGCCGTGACGCTCCTCGCCGTTGCCGTCGCCGGCCGCGGCCTCGTCGATCCGGGCGAGCCCGTCCTCCACGCCGGCGACGACGCCGTGTTCCGGGGGCGCGCCGCCTTCGAGACCACCCGCGTCTACGGCGGGCGGCCGTTCAAGCTCGACGAGCACCTAGCCCGTCTGGCGGGGTCGGCCGCGCGCCTCGCGCTCCCGGACGTCGACCTCGACGCCTGCGCCTCGCTCGTGGGCGCCGCGGTCGCGCGGAGCGGCGCGCGCGACGCGGTGCTCCGGATCTACGTGACCGATAGGACCGTCCTCGCGATCGTGAGCGACATCCCGCCCGAGCTCGAGGACATGCGCGCCCTCGGCGTGAGCGTCGTCTCGCTGCCCCTCGGGGTCGACGCGCGCCTCCGCGCCGTCGCGCCGTGGCTCCTCGGCGGCGTCAAGTCGACGAGCTACGCGGTCAACATGGCCGCGCAGACCGAGGCTCACCTGCGGGGCGCCGACGACGCCGTCTTCGTCGCCACTGACGGGACGGTGCTCGAGGGGACCGTCACGAACGTCTGGTGGCGGCGCGAGGGAACGCTCTACACCCCGGCGCTCGAGCTCGGAATCCTGGCGGGCGTGACTCGCGCCGCCCTTGTGGAGGCGGCGGCGGAGCTCGGCTACGAAGTGCGGGAGGGCGCCTTCCCGCTCGGGCATCTCGCCGGCGCGGACGAGGCGTTCCTGTCGTCCTCCGTGCGCGAGGTGATGCCGCTCGTGCGTCTCGACGGAACGCCGGTCGGGGACGCGCGGCCCGGAGCCGGCTCGCGCGAGCTGCAGGCGGCGCTCCGTCGCCGCGCGAGCACGTAGTTGCGCGGCCACCCTTGGCGCTTCGTCGCGGTCGTCTACCTCGTCCTCGCGGTCGCGGCAGGATTCCTGTACCGCGCGACGGTCGCCGCGCAGGCGGACGGCGCCGTCGTCCTCGGCACCGTTCTCGAGACGCCGGGCCTTACATGGACGGTCGAGCGGCTGACCGACGAGCCGCGCGTCATCGAAACCGTGACCGCAGGCATGCCGACGACGGTCGTTCGGCCGGCCGGTCGGCCCCCGCACCCCGCAGTCGTGTTCGTGAACGGCGCAACCCGTTTCGGTCGCCATCACCCGCGCGTTCAGGCGCTCGCGCGCGGGCTCGGCCGGGCCGGGTATCTCGTGCTGGTCCCAGACCTGCCTGGGCTGCGCGAGGGCGAAGTCACGACGCGCACGCTCAACGCCGCGCTCGCCTTCGCCTGGACCGCCGCCGATCGAGGCGATGTCACGCGTCGGCGCGTGGCGCTCGTCGGCGTCTCGGTCGGCGCTTCACTCGCTCTAGTCGTCGCATCCCAGCGCGGACTCGCGGAGCAGGTTTCCGTCGTTGCCGGAATCGCGCCGTACGCCGACCTTCGGAACGTGGTTCGCGTGGCGACGACCGGTCGTTACGGCGTCGACGGCCGGCTCGTCCGCTACGCGGCCGACCCGTTCCTCGTCCGCGTCGTGACGCGGTCGCTCGTCGCCGGCGCCCGATCCGACGCAGAGCGGAGCGCGCTCGAGCGCCTGCTCGCGAATCGCGATCCGGCCCGCTTCGACGCGCTGTACGACGCCCTGCCCGCCAGGATTCGCGCGGAACACATCCGCCTCTCGCCGCTCGCCCGTGCCGACCGTCTGCGCGCCCCGGTAGAGCTCGCGTCGTCTCCGCGCGACAAGTACTTCCCGGTGGCGGAGTCGCGCGCGCTGGCGGCCCGCGCGCCCGAGGCCCGCGTCACGGTCACGACCACGCTCGACCACGCCATCCCGGAGGCAGGCGACATCCCGGATCTCGTCCGCTTCGACGCGTTCGTCGTCCGCGTCCTCGAGCGCGCCGCCGGCTAGGCCTTGGCCGGAGCGGCGCGGTCGGCCGCCGCCGGGATCTGGTCCGGGAGCGTGTAGAAGCGGAAGATGACGTACGCCGCGAGGATGAGCGCGGCTGCGACCGGCCCGACGAGGCGAATCCCGAGCGGGTCGTCGGCGGTCTTGCCGAGATAGAGAAGCGACGTGAGGATGAGAGGCGTCGCGGCCGTGGACGTCTTCTCCACGAAGTTCTGCGCGCCGAAGTACATCCCCTCGCGACGGAGCCCCGTGCGAACCGTGTCGTAGTCGGCGAGGTCCGCCGTGAGGGCGGCCGGGAAGAGGTACACGCCGGCGACCGGGGCGCCGACGGCGGCCACCGCGACGACGAGCTGAACCTCCTTCGGGATCCCGGGCAAGAAGCCCGCAAACGCGAGGATCGGGAAGAGGATCCCTGCGCCGAGCATGGCGGCGCTGTAAGCCTCGCGCTTCGTGCGCCGGCGCGCGGCCGCGGCGAACGGAACCGCCGCCGCGAGGGCCGCCACGAACGCGACGACCGGGAGGATCGCCTTCCACGACACGCCGAGGTCGAGCACCTCGAGCCTCGCTCCCTTCCCGAGCACCGCGTCGACCAGGAAGGGGAGGACGCCGAGGAGGAGTTGGAACCCGACCTGGAAGAGGACGAACGTCGGCAGGAAGATCACGAACTGCCGGTTGGAGAACGTCGCGGCGAGCGCCGCGCGGAGCGGTATCTCGGCAACCTCGACGTCCGTCCGCTTGGCGCGGCTCCACACGCCGAACATGCCCGCATACCGGGCCGCCAGGGCGACGATCGCCATCACGAGCGCCATCGCCTTGAACCCGAGGGCATCGACGAGGATGCCGCTGAGGCCGGCGCCCACGAGGAAGCCGGCCGCGCCGAAGTAGAACCGAAGCGAGACGATCGTGACCCGGTCCGCGCTCGTGCGCGCGATCTCGGGGAAGAGCGCCTCGTACGGGCCGCCGCTCAGGGTCGAGGCGAGGAAGTAGAGCTCGGCGACGATGAAGAGATATGCGGCGATCACGGCCGTGCCCGCATCGGCGGGCGGGGTGAAGAAGAGAAACGCGAAGAGCGCCCAGAGCGGGGTCGCGGCGAGGATGAACGGGAGGCGACGCCCGAGGCGCGACCGGGTCCTGTCGCTCCAATACCCGATCAGCGCATCGTCGAACGACTCCACCAGGCGTGCGACCGTCAGCACTGCCCCGAATACGAACGTGGGGAGAAGCGCTCGCTCGTCGGCCGTGTAGTAGTAGACGAGCCACACGTTCCGGCTCTGGCTCAGAGCCTCGCCGCCGAGGCTGCTCGCGGAGTACAGGGCCTTGGTGCGAAGCGGGAGCGGCTCGGTCAGCGCCGCGATCGTACCGCCGCTATCTCGGCAGGTCGATCGCGCCCGGGATCGCGCGCGCGTCGTCGTACCCGTGCTCGCCGCCCTGAACGCCGAGCACACGGGCGACCTGCCTGACGAGCTCGCGCGGCAGCGGCAGGTCCTCGACCACCTTCGCCGTTCGAACGACCGCGCGAACGTCTGCGGCGTCCGCTCCCGTGAGCCGGGCCACCACCGTCGGGTTGGCGGCGAGGGCGACCGCGTCGCCGGGTGCGATCGGGCCGTGGAAATCGGGCACCGACGCGTACTCGTCCATCACGCGGCCGCGCTCGAAGAGGACGAAGCGGACGACCGCCTCGTGCTCGACCCCGAGGAGGAGGACGACCGCGCCCAGCCGGTCCGAGAGCTCGCGCGCGAGCCGCCGGAGCATGGCCGGCTCGCGGTCGCAGAGCTCGTCGTAGACCGTCGTCCATCCGTTCCGCGGTGGCGCGACGACGCTCCCGCGTGAGCCGCCGGGGAGGCGGGGAACGTACTGGCGGACGGCCTGGACGACGGCGTCGGCGTCGTCCGTCTGCACGTGGAGCGAGCCGAACGAGGGGGCCGGCGCGCGATCCGCGAGCCGCGCCGCGAGGTCGTCGACCGAGATCGAGAACACCCGCGCCACCTCCGTGAACCCCGCCGCCCGCCACGCATCCCCGCTCGCGTGAGCGGTCTCGATCACCACATTTCCGTGGCCGCCCGTGCGCGCCTCCTCGAGGAGCGTCTCGAGCAGCTCCCTCGTCGGATGCTCGCCGATGTTGACCTTCAACGTCACCGCTCTCCCACCGACGCAATCCTCACCTACGCGGGCGTCGCCGCGCCGCGTAAGGAATTCGTAAGGGGAGGCCAACGCAGTTTTGGCGCGCGTGGGGCCGGGAAAGGGCGGTACGCCCTTCTCACATGCAGTAGGCGGGTCAAGGGAGAGGAGGCCCTATGAGGAAGCAGTCCTACTCGTCGCGCTGACGACGCTTGCCGCCTTCGTGGTCGCGCCCGGCGCGGCCGCGGGGGCGAACCGTTCCAGTTCCGGTTCCCGCTCAGGACGGGCGAGGTGCAGCCGTACCAGG
>DASZKB010000140.1:0-2831 GCA_035947475.1 Gaiellaceae bacterium
CCACGCCACCGAGCCGGCGAAGACGGAGCTGGACGAGGAGCTGTGCTCCCGGATCCGAGCGTCGATCCTGCTCGCCGGGCCGCTGCTCGCGCGCTGCGGCGAGGCGATCGTCCCGCCGCCGGGCGGCGACGTGATCGGGCGGCGCCGGCTCGACACCCACATCGACGCCTTCCGCCACCTCGGCGCCGACGTGTACGTCAACCGCCGCTTCCACATGCGCGCCGACGCGCTTGTCGGCACGAGCGTCTTCCTCGACGAGGCGTCCGTGACGGGAACGGAGAACGCCGTCATGGCCGCCGTCCTGGCGCGCGGCGACACGATCATCGGGAACGCCGCCAGCGAGCCGCACGTGCAGGACCTTTGCCGCTTCCTCGTCTCTCTCGGCGCCGAGATCGACGGGATCGGCTCCAACATGCTTCGCATCCGCGGTGTTGAGCGCCTGCGCGGCGGCCACTGGCGGATCTGTCCCGACCACATCGAGGTCGCGAGCTTCGTCGGCCTTGCGGCCGTGACGGACGGCGAGATCGTGATCGAGGACGTCGCTCCCGAGGACCTCGTCGCGATCTGGCCCGGGTTCGACCGGCTCGGCGTTCGCTGGGAGGTCGACGGCAGGTCGGTTCGCGTCCCCGACGGTCAAGACCTCGTCGTGAAGGACGACCTCGGCGCGCAGATTCCGAAGATCGAGGACGGCCCGTGGCCCGCGTTCCCCGCCGATCTCACCTCGATCGCCCTCGCGGTTGCCACGCAGTCGCGCGGAACGGTGCTCATCTTCGAGAAGATGTTCGAGAACCGCCTGTTCTTCGTCGACAAGCTCGTGACGATGGGCGCGCGGATCATCCTCTGCGATCCCCACCGGGCGGTGGTGAACGGCCCGACGCCGCTCTACGGCGAGCGCATGGAGAGCCCGGACATCCGGGCCGGGATGGCGATGCTGATCGCGAGCCTTTGCGCCGAGGGCCGCTCGACGATTGGGAACATCGGGCAGATCGATCGCGGCTACGAGCGGATCGACGAGCGCCTACGAGCGCTCGGAGCGAGCATCGAGCGCACCGACGGCTGATGGCCCGCGCCCGGCCCTCGCCGGGCGAGCGCGCGCTCCGCGTTCGCCTCGAGCCCGCGGACGTCGGGCGGGTGAGCGTTGCGACGGGGCTGCCGATTCTGGATCACCTCCTGGGCGTCCTCGGCGAGTGGGGGCGCTTCGAGCTCGAGGTGGAGTCGGCCCCGATCGGAGGGACCGAGGACGAGGTCGACGCGGTCGGGCGCGCGCTCGGGCGGTCGGTCGCCGAGCTGCTCGCGCACGATGGAGAACGCCGCTACGGCTCGGCGCTAGTCGCCGCCGACGAGGCGCTCGCGGCGGTGGTCGTCGAGGTCTCCGGGCGACCGCTCCTGGCTGCGAACGTCGATCTGAGCGCCGAGCACGTAGGCGGCCTCGGGACCGACCTGGTGTCCCGGCTCCTGCGGGCGCTCGCCGAGGAGGCGGGGCTCACGCTTCACGTGCGGCTGATCGAAGGGGAGGACACGCGCCACGTCCTGGAAGCGATTTTCAAGGGTCTCGGCCTCGCGCTTGCGGAGGCCGCGACGGAGAGGAGGCGGTAGTGGTGGAGAAGACGGCGGTGCGAACGGAGCGGGCCCCGGCACCCTTCCAGGGCGCTCCCTACTCGCAGGCGATCCGCTTCGGCGAGCTCGTCTTCGTCTCGGGTCAGATCGCCATCGACCCGGAGACGAACGAAGTCGTGGCGGGAGGGATCCGCGAGCAGACGGAGCGGGCGCTCGCGAACATGCGCGCGATCCTGGAGGAGGCCGGGACGAGCCTCGCGAACGTCGTCAAGACGACGATCTTCCTCGTCGACTTCGGCGACTTCAACGCGATGAACGAGGTCTACGCTCGCCACCTCGGAGACGTCTTTCCGGCGCGCGCGACGATTCAGATCGGGGCGCTCCCGTCAGGAGCGCTCGTCGAGATCGACGCGATCGCGCACGTCTGACGTCCGGCGTCGCGGGCGAACCGCGCGGACTACCGGCTCAGATTGAGAACGCGCCGGTACAGGTAGGCCGTCTGGAACCCGGCCTTCGAGCCGCGGAACGTGACCCGTCCGAGGCGCGTGGCGCGGACGTAGAAGGCCACGGTGCCGCCGGCTCGGCTCGTCTTCGTCCGGGCGGAGACGCCGGCTCCCGAGACCCGGACGCTTGCGCCCTGGACCGCGGCCAGCGTGGTCTTGTTCCGCACCGTGACCGTGATCCGCACCCGGCGGCCCTTGATCGGGTAGCCCCTCGCGCTCAGGCGCAGCGCCTTGACGGTGGAGCTCGGCGGGGGAGGCGTGACGGTGGGCGGGGGCGGGGGCGGGGGCGTCACGACGGGCGGGGGAGGCGGCGGCGGCGGCGCAGGCGGTGCCAGAAGCTTCGGCAGAGTGAACTGCCGCGCGGCCGTGTAGTCGCCGACGTTGTTGTCGGCGTCGACGGCGGCGACGCGCCACCAGAACGTCCCGCCCGGGGCGTAGGTCGGGTGGTTCAGTGTCGAGGCGAAGTTCGCGTTATCCGTCTTGACCGTCTCGAGCGCGGGCGCGAAGTCCTCGCGCGCGGAGATCTGAACCTGGTAGCGCTTCGCGCCCGTCTTCTCGTTCCACGTGAGGAGCAGACGGTTCTGGCCGACGGCGTGCTCCGGGTTGGCGGGCTCGCGGATCGTCCGGGTGAAGCTCGCGTACGGCGTCCACGGCCCGGGGATCGTGTCGAACGTCTTCTTCGGGAAGTGGGCCCGAATCCGCCACTGGAAGACGCCGGTGCCCGTCATCTTGATGAACGTCGCAGCGGGGGCATGGATCCCCGTGCCGTCC
>DASZKB010000141.1:0-6695 GCA_035947475.1 Gaiellaceae bacterium
CGAAGAACACAGAGGCGCTGCGATCGCTCGCCTAATCCGCACGGAAAAGGAGGTCGAGGGCCGCTACACGGAGCAGTGGGTCCTCGTCGAGGAGGACCCGCTCGACCAGTGGCCCGAGGGGCCGCGCACGCTCGTCGGGAAACCGGCGGCGCGCGTCGACGGGCACATCCGCGCCCGCGGCGAGGCCCGCTACACGGCCGACCTCCAGCTCCCCGGGATGCTCCACGCCGCCGTCCTCAGGAGCCCTCACGCGCGGGCGCGCGTCAAGCGGCTCGATCTCGCCCGCGCGCTCGCGGCCCCGGGCGTCCGCGGGGCGCTCCGGCCCGACGACTCCCACGTCCTGACGAGCGAGCCCGGGTTCTTCGGCGAGCCGGTCGCCGCGGTCACCGCCGACACGCCCGCCCAGGCGCGCGCGGCGCTGGCGCGGATCGAGGTCGAGTGGGAGCCGCTCGACCCCCTCCTCGATCCTGACGAGGCGGTCGCCCGCGGCTCGCTCATCGGCCGCCCGAAGCGCTACGAGCGCGGGGACTTCGAGCGCGGGCTCGCCGAGGCCGACGTGGTCGTCGAGGCCGAGTACCGGACCGCCACCGTCCTCCACAACGCCCTCGAGACGCACCAGTCCGTATGCGAGTGGGAGGGCGACACGCTCACCGTCTACATCTCGACACAGTTCATCTGGGGCGTCCGCGAAGAGGTCGCGCAGGAGCTCGGGCTTCCGGAGGACAAGGTCCGCGTCGTCTGCCACTACATGGGCGGCGGCTTCGGCGCGAAGAACGGCCCCGACGAGCACACCTTCATCGGCGCCGAGCTCGCTCGCCGAACCGGACGGCCGGTTCGCTGCGCGCTCTCGCGGCGCGAGGAGAACCTGGGAGCTGGGAACCGCCATGCGACCCTCCAGCGCCTGACGGCCGGGGCCCGGGCCGACGGGACGATCACCGCGCTCGGCGGCGAGTTCGTCATGGCGGTCGGCTGGGACGGCTTCCAGTCCGCATGCGCGGGCCCGATGAAGATGCTCTACGCCTGCGAGAACGTGCGTACGGTCGAGCACGGAGCACGCCTGAACACGGCGCCGAACGCCGCGTTTCGCGCGCCCGGGTTCGTCGAGGGGACCTTCGGCCTCGAGTGCCTGCTGGACGAGCTCGCCGTGAAGCTCGAGGTCGACCCGCTCGAGCTCCGGCGCCGGAACCATGCCGACTCCGATCGCGTCAACGGCCGCCCGTTCTCGGCCAAGAACCTCGTGGAGTGCTACCGCAGGGCGGAGCCGCACTGGGCACGCCGCGCCGCCGTCCGCGCCCGCTCGGAAGGGTCGTGGAAGCGCGGCGTCGGCCTCGCGAGCCAGATCTGGTACGGAGGCGGCGGCCCGCCCTCGTACGCGTGGGTGCGCCTCGGCGCCGACGGGCGCGCGACCGTCATCACGGCGATGCAGGACATCGGCACCGGGACGAGGACGGCGATGGCGCAGATCGCGGCCGAGGAGCTCGGCCTCCCGCTCGAGCGCGTCGAGGTCGCGATCGGCGACTCGGCGCGCGGCCCGTACGCGTCCGTCTCCGCAGGCTCGTCCACCACCCCGAGTATGGGCCCCGCCGTCCGCGCCGCAGCCGCCGACGCCGCGCGCCAGGTGGTCGAGATCGCGGCGCAGCGCTACCACGTCGAGGAGCGTGTCCTCTCTCTCAAGGACGGGCACGTGGTGTCGGCCGACGGCGGCTCATGGCCGCTGGAGGAGGTGACGGGGTTGCTCGACGACGCTCAGATCCTCGGCAAGGGGTCGCGCGGCCCCAACCCGACCGGGATGCGCGTCCTCACGTTCGGGATCCAGGTTGCCGAGGTCGCGGTCGACGTCGAGACGGGCGAGGTTCGCGTCGAGCGGATCGCCGCGGTTCACGACATCGGGCGCGTGATCAACCCGCTCGGCGCGTCGAGCCAGGTGGAGGGCGGGATCATTCAGGGGCTCGGTCACACGCTCTTCGAGCAGCGGCTCCTCGACCCCGGCTCGGGAAGCGTCCTCACGCAGACACTCGACGCCTACAAGCTGCCGACGATGGCCGATATCCCGGAGATCGTCACCGAGTTCCTCGACATCCCCGACCCGCACCTCACGAACCTCGGGTCGAAGGGGCTGGGCGAGCCGCCCATCATCCCGACCGCGGCGGCAATCGCGAACGCGATTCGGGACGCGACGGGAGCGGACGTCCGCTCGCTCCCGATCACCCGAGAGGAGATGCTCCGGGCGCTGCGCGCGGCGAGGGAGCGTGAGAGGGTTCCGGCTGCTCCGGCCCGGTAGCGTCGAGACGGCGACGGCCCGGATGACGGACGGCGCTCTCGCGCTCGCCGGTGGGACCGACCTCGTCCCGCTCGTCCGCGACGGGCTCGTCGCGGCCGACGAGCTCGTGGACGTCCGGACGCTCGTTCCGCGCGGAATAGAGGACGGCCGGATCGGCGCGGGGACGACGCTCGCCGAGCTCGAGCGCTCCGACGAGATTCCCGCGGCGCTCCGCGAGGCGTGCCGGCTCGCGGCCTCGCCGCAGCTTCGGAACATGGGCACGATCGGCGGGAACCTCCTGCAGGCCACGCGCTGCTGGTACTGGCGGCTCGGGTTTCCGTGCTACCTCCACGGGGGCGAGCGCTGCCACGCCCGCGAAGGCGAGCACCGCGAGCACGCCATCTTCGCCAACGAGCCGTGCGCGTCGGCGCATCCGTCCGACCCGGCTGCCGCCCTTCTCGCCCTCGACGCCGCCGTCGTGACGGATCGGCGCCGCGTCCCGGTCGCGGAGCTCTTTCGCCTGCCGACCGACGACGACCGCGACGTGACCGCGCTCGAGCGCGGAGAGCTGATCCTGGCGCTCGAGGTACCGCAGGTCGATGCAAGCGCCTACCTCAAGGCGATGGACCGCCAGGCGTGGAGCTTCGCGCTCGTGGGCGTCGCGGCAGCGCGCACGGGGGCAGAGGTTCGCTACGCGCTCGCGGGCGTCGCGCCGATCCCGTGGCTCCTCGCGTCGCCGGGAGACCTCGACGCTGCGACGCCGCTTCCGGGAACGGCGTACAAGGTCGAGATCGCGCGAGCGCTCGTCGCGCGGGCCGAGGCGGCGGTCGCCTCGCAGGACCGCTGAGACGCGGAGCCGTCGCGGCGGTCGTTCTCGCGGCCGGCGCCGGGACGCGGTTCGGCGGCCCGAAGCAACGCCTCCTCCTGCCGCGGGTGCTCGAGCGGGTGAGGCAGACGTCCGTCTCGGAGATCGTGGTCGTCGCCGGCGCGTACACACTCGACGCCGCGGGCGCCGAGCTCGTCTCGTGCGCCGAGTGGGAACGCGGGCCCGGAGCGTCGCTTCGCTGCGGGCTTGCCGCGCTTTCCGACGACACCGAAGCCGCCGCCGTGTGTCTCGCCGACGGGCCGAACGTCTCGCCGGGCGCGATCGAACGCGTCGTGGAGGCGTGGCGCCGCGGTGAAGCGGACGTAGTCGCGGCCGGCTACGGAGGCGCGCGCGGCCATCCGGTAGTGATCGGACGGGCCGCGTGGGCATCCGTCCCCGACGAGGGCGCCCGTGCCCTTCCGGCGTTGCTCGTCTCCTGCGATGATCTTGACCCCCCGGGAGATGTCGACACAGCCCGAGACATCGAGAGCCTGGATCCCCCGCTCGCTGAACGGTAACGGCGCGAGTGAGCCGTCGCCGCTCGGAGCGGCGCGCGTCCGCCGGCGTCTCACGGTGGACGAAGCGGCCGCGCGCGCGCAGCTCGACGCGGACGAGGTCGCGGCCCTCGAGGAGGGGCGGATCTACCGCTTTCGCTCCGTGCAGGCGGCGGTGAGCGCCGCGCTCGTCTACGCGACCTCGCTCGGGATCGACGAGCGGGAGGCACGCCGGCTCGCCGGCCTACCCGTCGGCCGACGGCCCGTGGAGGCTTGGTCGCTCCGCCGCTGGACGGCCGCGCTCGCGTTCACAGCCGCGGCGCTCGCGCTCGTCTGGTTTGCCGTCCGGCCGGAGCTCTCGCCGCGCGCCGAGAGCGCGACGGGGGCCGTCGCTGCCGTCGTGGAACCCGACCTCCCGCAGCCGTGGGAGATCGAGGTGCACGTCTTCAACGGGACGCGGCGCGCGAACGCCGCCACCGGCGTTGCGAACGAGATCGCCGGGCTCGCGTACCGGATCGGCAACGTGGGGAACGCAAAGCGCGCCGACTACCGAGAGACGCGCGTCTACTACCCGCCCGGCGGCGAAGCGATCGCCGCGCGCCTCGCGCGCGACCTCGGGGTGGGAACGGTGGCGCTCCCGAGCGGAAAGGACCCGCACCGGCTCGTCGTGATCGTCGGCGGGTAGGCGCCTAGCCGCTCAGAGCGGGATGCGAAGGGCCGCGAGCCGCTGCTTGAGCTCGACGGGCATCGGCTCGTCGACGGCCTGGCGAACGTAGCGGCGGAGATGCTCCTCGAAGCGGTAGCGCTTGCGGCAGTAGCCGCAATCCCCGAGGTGAGACTCGGCGATGCGCCGCTCCTCGGGAGTGATCTCCCGGTCGAGGAACGGCTGGAGGAGCTCCTCGCAGGCGGCGCAGGGGTCGAACGTCATTCCGCCCCCTCCGTGACCGTCTCGGCAAGGTCCTGCTTGAGGAGCCGCCGTCCACGGTGCAGCCGTGACATGACCGTCCCGACCGGGACGTCGAGGATCTGCGCGGCCTCCTGATAGCTGAAGTCGCCGATGTCCACGAGCACGACCGCGTCGCGGAAGTTGTGCGGGAGGCTCGAGAGCGCCTGCACGATCGCGTCCTGGGAGAGTCGCTCGACGACGCGCTCCTCGTCGTCCGCCCCTCCGTCCTCCTCGAGCCGGTTGTAGAGGAAGTAGTCACCCTCCTCCATCGGCGCGAAGTCAGGGCCGCGCTGCTCCCGGCGGCCGCGGTCGATGTTCAGGTTCGTGAGGATGCGGAACAGCCACGCGCGCAGGTTCGTGCCAGGCGTGTACGTCCTCCAGCTTCGGAACGCGCGGACGTACGTCTCCTGCACGAGGTCCTCGGCCTCCTCCCGCGTGTTCACGAGCCGTCGCGCGACGCGATACACCTGATCCGCCAGTTCGAGCACCTCCTCCTCGAAACGGACTCGGTCGCGTGCTGATTCTGCGATCCGCCGGGCGTCGGCCCGGGCGTCGGCCTCACTCATGGCCCGACAGTAACAGTGAACGCCCGCCGGTCGGCCGTTATTCCGCGGCGGGACGAAAGCCAGCGCGCGCCATGGCGGCGAGGATGTCGTCGCGGGCGATCCGATCGTCGTCCCAGGCGATCGTCACCTGCCCCATGAGGTTCGCGTTCGCGCTCTCGAGGCCCTCGAGGGGCCGCAGCGCGCCGCCGAGCCGCATGACGCAGCGCTCGCAGCGGATGCCGGTGACCTGAAGGGTCTCCGAGACGATCATTCGGACCGATCTTACGCGAGCGCCGAGGCGCCCTAGCTTCCGGCTTCCGTCGGCCGACGGCCGAGCTCGACCGTGACCTCTTCCGTCGCGTCCTCACGCCGAACCTCGAGCTCGAGCTCGTCGCCCGGCTCCTTCTCGGCCACTGTCTCGCCGAGCTCCTCCGCGGACTCGACCGCCTTCCCGTCCGCCCGCGTGATGATGTCGCCGCCGAGCGTGTAGCTCTCGCCGTCCACGACCACGGTCGTGTCGCCGCCTTCGAGGCCCGCCTCGTCCGCCGGGCTCCCCGGTACGACGTCCGCGACGAGGACGCCCCGTTCGGCGGGCAGGCGAAACGTCTCGGCGAGCTCCTCGTCGACGGTCGCCATCCTGACGCCGAGCCACGCGTGCTCGACACGGCCCGTGTCGATCAGCTCGGCGACGACGTCTCGCACGGTGTTGATGGGGATCGCGAAGCCGATCCCCACGTTGCCGCCCGAGGGCGAGAAGATCGCCGAGTTCACGCCGATGACGTGGCCGCGTCCGTTCAGGAGAGGGCCGCCCGAGTTCCCCTGGTTGATCGCGGCGTCGGTCTGGATGACGCGATCGATCGTGAAGCCTGCGGGAGACTCGAGCTCGCGCTGGAGCGCGCTCACGATTCCCGAGCTTGCCGAGCGCTCGAGCCTGAACGGGTTTCCGATGGCCACGACGGGATCGCCGACCCGCACGCCGTCCGAGTTTCCGAGCGGCAGAGCGGTGAGCGCCCGCGCGGGCGTATCGATCCGCAGGACCGCGATGTCCGTGGACGGATCGCTTCCGACCACGCGGGCCCGGACGTCGTCGTCGCCCGAGAAGTTGACGGCCACCTCGTCCGCACCGTCGATCACGTGGAAATTCGTCACGATGTGGCCCGCCTTGTCGATCACGAAGCCAGACCCGAGGCCCCGCTGGCTCTGCCCGGAGAACGGATCGGCCCCGACCGCGGTCACCTGGACGACGCCCGGAGCGGCGCGACGGTAGATGTCCTCGATCGACAGCCCGTCTTCCCGCTGGGCGGCCGGCACCTCCAGCTCGGAGGCTGCCGCCTCGGCCTCCTGGACGACGGTCGTGGTGCCGCCTCCGTCGCTCAGGGCGGAGCCGACTCCGATGGCGACAAGGCCGCCGAGGACGGCGGCGGCGACGAGGGCCGCGACGGCAGCGAGCTTCCCGCGCACGCAGGTTTTTTACCGACGCCATGGTGAACCGGCGGTTGCGACGGGTTAAGCCGAAGTTAAGCCGGATGGCGGGTGGTGGGTCAGTTCGAAACCGCCCGACGCTCACGCGTGCTCCGATATGAGC
>DASZKB010000142.1:0-7451 GCA_035947475.1 Gaiellaceae bacterium
GCGCCGCTTCCGGCGTCGGCGGAGCGGAGCGTCATCGTCACGCTGCGCGCGCCGGCGACGGCCGCGCGGACCGCGAGCCTCGAGCGGGACGTCGGCGACTTCGAGCTCGGCCGCCGCTTCACCGTCATCGACACGGGCATCGACGCCGGCCACCAGGACCTGGACGAGGGGAAGGTGCTCGCGTTCAAGGACTTCGTGAACGGTCGCACGACCCCGTACGACGACGAGGGCCACGGGACGCACGTCGCCGCGACGATCGCCGGTGACGGCGACGGGCGCGCGGACGGCGCGTACGCCGGCGTCGCGCCCGGGGCGGGCCTCGTGGGCGTCAAGGTCCTCGACGCGAACGGCGGCGGGACGATGGCGGATGCGACGGCTGCGATCGACTGGGTTGTCCAGGTGAAGGACGTCTACGGGATCGAGGCGATCAACCTGTCGCTCGGCGCCGCCGGGTGCGGGGACGGGACGGATGCGACGTCACAGGCCGTGAACGCGGCGCACGCGGCGGGCCTCGTGGGCGTCAAGGTCCTCGACGCGAACGGGGGCGGGACGATGGCCGACGTCACCGCCGCGATCGACTGGGTCGTCCAGGTGAAGGACACGTACGGGATCGACGTGATCAACCTCTCGCTCGGCGCCGCCGGCTGCGGCGACGGGACGGACGCGACCTCGCAGGCCGTGAACGCGGCGCACGCGGCCGGCCTGGTCGTCGCGGTGGCCGCCGGCAACGAGGGGCCCGGGACGTGCACCATCGGTGCTCCCGGCGCGGCCGCCGACGGCCTCACGGTCGGCGCGATGGCCGACACGGCGGCAGGCGGGTTCGCGCTCGCCTCCTTCTCGAGCCGCGGCCCCACGGCCGACGGGCGCATGAAGCCGGACGTCACCGCGCCGGGCGTCGACATCGGGTCGGCGCAGGCGGGCACGACGAACGGGTACGTCGCCTACAGCGGCACGAGCATGGCGACGCCGTTCACCGCCGGAGTGGCGCTTCTCATGCGCGAGGCGAACGGTGGGCTCACGCCCCAGCAGGTGAAGGACGCGATGGTCTCGACGGCGCTCGACTGGGGCCGCGGCGGGGACAACCGCACCGCCGGGACGTCCGGGCGCGACATCGACTACGGCGCGGGCCGCCTGGACGCGTACGCGGCGCTCAAGGCCGCCGGCGCGCCCCTCGCGGACGGACCCGCGACGCCGGCGCACAAGCTCTTCGAGGGAAGCCTCTCGACGACGGGCGCGCGGGCCGAGTACAAGCTCGAGGTCGGCGACGCTCGCTTCCCGGTGGCGGCGACGCTCGTCATGCCGGCGATCGCGGGCGCGGCAGCGTACACCCCCGACTTCGACCTGTACCTCTACGACCCGGCCGGCAATCTCGTGGGCCGGGCGGAGACGGTCGCGCGCCAGGAGACGGTGCAGTACCGCCCGACGACGACGGGCACCTACACGCTCCTCGTCTACTCCTACAGCGGCGGTGGCGCCTACTTCGTCGACGTCTCGGCCGGTCTCGCGACCGCGACGGGCACGCCGGCGGGCGACACGATCGCGCCGACGATCGGCTCCGTCTCGCCCGCCGACGGGGCGACGGGCGTCGCGGCCGGCTCGAACGTGAGCGTCGCGTTCAGCGAGGCGATGAACGCCGCCTCGGCGCAGGCGGCCTTCTCCCTCGTCAGGAGCTCCGACGGAGCGCCGGTCTCCGGGAGCTTCGCGTGGAGCGGCGACACCTTGACGTTCGATCCGAGCTCGAGCCTCGCGGCGGGCACCGAGTACACCGCCAAGGTGACGACTGCCGCGCAAGACAAGGCGGGGAACGCCCTCGCGGCCGACCAGGTCTGGAAGTTCCGGATCCTGACGACCGTGACCGCGTACCCGAGCTCGACCGCGATCTACGCCGGGAAGCTTCGGAGCGGCGACGCGTCGAGGCTCCGGTCGGACAACGACTCCTACTACCAGGTCAGCTCCACGACGTCCGGAACGCGGGTGAGCGACTGGTACGGCGTCACGACGTCCGTCTCCAACGCTCTCACGAGCCTGAAGGTGACGTACAAGGGCAAGAACTCGGCCAGCTGCAGCCAGACGATCTCCGTCTACAACTGGACGACCGGGTACTGGGTCCAGCTCGACAGCCGCACGGTCGGGACGAGCGAGGTCAGCGCCACCGTGGGGCCGAGCGGGACGCTTGCCGACTACGTGAGCGGGACGTCGGGAGACGGTGACGTCGCCGTCCGCATCCGGTGCGCGCGAAGCGACTCCACCAGCTTCTACGCGAGCGGCGATCTCATGAAGGTCGTGTACGAGAAGTAACGCTCGCCCGGATCGGGAGCTCGGGCGGCCACCCTCGGGGCGGCCGCCCGCTTTTTCGGACACTCGCCCGGGGGATGCCGCGTTCGCCGGACGGCCCTATCGTCCGACGTGAACTTCCTGCGGAATGGCGGAAAACAAACCCAAGAGCCCCGGACGGGGAAAGCGGCGCGCTCGGCGGAACGCGGCGGTGACGAACGTCAACATCTTCGCGCTCGCGCCCGCTGAGCGCGCGCCGGCTCCCGAGCCCGCTTCCGAGCCCGTCCATGAGCCCGTCGCACACGACACCGTCGAAGAGCCCTTCTTCTCGTCGGAGGCGCTCGAGCGGCGCAGCAACCGACTCGACGCGATCGAGCGGGACCTTCGCGAAAGAGCCGAGGAGCTGGAGCGGCGGGAGGCCGAGCTCGAGGAGCGCCAGGCGCGCATCGACGCCGACCTCTTCCTGCGCGAGGACGCGGTCGAAGCCCGGGAGCGCGAGCTCGCCGAGCTCGAGGAGCGGCTTCGGCGCCGCGAGGCCGAGCTCGGGTCCTACGTCGCGCGCGTGCAGGGCGACCTGTTCCGCACGCCGCAGCGCTTTCGCTAGGCGCCGGCCCCGCTTCAGAGGTACGTGACGTGGCGAGACGTCCGCAGGACGGTCGCCTGCAGGCGCGTGAGGCGCTCGCCGGGCCCGACCGCGCGCATGAGGTTGTCGTCGCGGCTCGAGTGGCGTAGCCCGCAGGAGTGCCCGAGCTCGTGCGCGAGGATGCGCCTCGTGCGGCCGCCGAGCCCGCCACGGTCGATCGTGACGTAGTCGCCGAGCGGGCCGAGGGAGCATCCGCACTTCCCGACGATGTCGCGGACGACGAAGACCGTGATCGGCGCGCCGCGCCCGAGCGGTAGGCCGGCGCCGCGCGCGAGGCGGCGGCGAAAGTACGCGCCGGCCGGACCGAGGTCGGCGCGCCAGAGCCCCTGGGCGCTGCAAGGGTGCTCGAGGGCGGCGGCGGGCGCGCTTTCGGCGAGCGTCTCGAGGAGGCGGTCGCCGGCTGGAACGAGCTCGACCGCCGCCTCGCGGGCGAGGACGCGCCGAGCCTCGGCGAGCGACTCCTCGACGGCGTCCTCGCCGACGAGCGGCGCCCCGCGCTCGTCGCGGAGGATGACGACGCGGACCCGAAGCTTCTTGGCCGGGCGCCAGCCGGCGACCGCGGCAAGGGCGTCGGGGACCGCGAGCACGCGACTCGCGATCGCCCGCGCCAGCGAGGCGGCCTGGAGGCCCGCTGCTGCGGCGAGGGGCACGGGGGCCGGCGAGACGGTAGAGCGGGGCGGGGCAGTGCGCAAGAGGCGGGCTAGACTTGTCGCGATGGCCCAAGCGCCCGCCCTTCCGCGCGGGTTCGAGCTACCTCTCGAGCCGCGTCTGCCTCGCGTCGGCTCCGTTGACCAAGTCGCCGTCGAGGAGCGTGCCGGGATGCTGGCGCGCCGCTCCATCAAGCGCGAGTCGAAGCTCTTCGCGCTCGATCTCGCCGTGCGGATGACGGATCTCACGACGCTCGAGGGGGCCGACACGCCCGGCAAGATCGCAGCGCTCGCGGCGAAGGCGGTCCGGCCCGATCCGGCGGATGCGACCGTCCCGTCCGTCGCCGCCGTCTGCGTGTACCCGAACCTCGTCCCGTTCGCGCGTGAGAAGGTCGACGGGACGGGCGTGAAGGTGGCGTCCGTCGCGACCGCTTTCCCGGCGGGCCAGTCGCCCACCGACATCAAGGTCGAAGACGCGCGTCGGGCCGCCGAGGCCGGCGCCGACGAGATCGACATGGTGATCGACCGCGGCGCCTTCCTCTCCGGCAACTACGCGAAGGTCTACGAGGAGGTGCGCCTCGTGAAGGAGGCGGTCGGGGACGCGCACCTGAAGGTGATCCTCGAGACCGGCGAGCTCGGGACGTACGACAACGTGAGGCGCGCGAGCCTGCTCGCCATCGCGGGCGGCGCCGACTTCATCAAGACCTCGACCGGGAAGATCCAGCCGGCCGCCACGCTGCCCGTCACCCTCGTCATGCTCGAGGCGGTGCGCGACGTCCACGACGAGACCGGCCGCAAGGTCGGCGTCAAGCCGGCCGGCGGGATCCGGCAGGCGAAGCAGGCCGTCCAGCACCTCGTCCTCGTCCACGAGACGCTCGGCACGGAGTGGCTCACGCCCGATCTCTTCCGCTTCGGCGCCTCGACGCTTCTGAACGACGTTCTCCTTCAGATCCGCAAGGAGAAGACCGGCCGCTACCAGAGCCCGGACTACTTCACGCTTGACTGAGATCGAACGAAAACAATACCGCTCGCCGGTCCCCTCCGCGTTCGAGTACGCGCCCGCGCCCGAGGCGCGCGACATCGTCTCGCTCGACGAGCGCTATGGCCTCTTCATCGGCGGCGAGTTCGTCGAGGCGCGCTCGGGCGAGTACCACGCGTCCGTGAGCCCCGCGAGCGAGGAGCCGCTCGCCGAGGTCGCCTACGCCGGCGCGGAGGACGTCGACCTCGCCGTCGGGGCCGCGCGGGACGCGTTCGAGAACGGCTGGTCCGACCTCCCCGCGGGCGAGCGGGCGAAGTACCTCTTCCGGATCGCGCGCGTCCTTCAGGAGCGCGCGCGCGAGTTTGCGGTGCTCGAGTCGCTCGACGGCGGCAAGCCGATCCGCGAGTCGCGCGACGTCGACCTTCCGCTCGCGGCGGCGCACTTCTTCTACTACGCCGGGTGGGCGGACAAGCTCGAGTACGCGTTCCCCAACCGCTCGCCGCGCCCGGTGGGCGTGGCCGGCCAGGTGATTCCGTGGAACTTCCCGCTGCTCATGCTGGCGTGGAAGGTGGCGCCGGCCCTCGCGGCCGGGAACACGGTCGTCCTGAAGCCCGCCGAGACGACGCCGCTCACGGCCCTTCTCTTCTGCGACGTCCTCCGGCAGGCGGAGCTTCCGCCGGGCGTCGTCAACATCGTGACGGGCGACGGGAGGACCGGGGCCGAGCTCGTCAAGCATCCCAGGATCGACAAGGTCGCCTTCACGGGCTCGACCGAGGTCGGCAAGGAGATCCAGCGGGCGGTGGCCGGGACGCCGAAGAAGCTGACGCTCGAGCTCGGCGGCAAGGCGGCGAACGTGATCTTCGACGACGCCCCCCTCGACCAGGCGGTCGAGGGGATCGTCAACGGGATCTACTTCAACCAGGGGCACGTCTGCTGCGCCGGCTCCCGCCTCCTCGTCCAGGAGTCGATCTACGAGCCGGTGATCGCGAAGCTGAAGCGGCGGATGGCGACGCTTCGGGTCGGCGATCCGCTCGACAAGAACACGGACATCGGGGCGATCAACTCGAAGGCGCAGCTCGACAAGATCGCGGAGCTCGTCCGCGCGGGCGAGGAGGAGGGCGCGGAGGTATACCAGCCGCCCTGCCGCCTTCCCGAGCGCGGGTGGTGGTTCGCGCCGACCGTCTTCACCAACGTCGCGCAGAGCTACCGGATCGCGCAGGAGGAGATCTTCGGGCCGGTGCTCTCGGTCCTCACCTTCCGCACGCCCGACGAGGCGGTCGAGAAGGCGAACAACACGGCGTACGGGCTTTCCGCCGGGGTCTGGACGGAGAAGGGGTCGCGGATCCTCTCGATGGCGCAGCGCCTTCGCGCCGGCGTCGTCTGGGCGAACACGTACAACCGCTTCGATCCTTCCGCGCCGTTCGGCGGCTACAAGGAGTCGGGGTTCGGACGCGAGGGCGGCCTCCACGGCCTCGAGCCGTACCTCGACTTCGAGGGCAAGGCGGACACGTTCGGAGGCTGACGGTGCGCCTTCCCGTCAACAAGACGTACAAGCTCTACGTCGGCGGTGAATTCCCGCGGTCTGAATCAGGACGGTCGTACGAAGTCGACGGCGCGAACATCGCGCGCGCTTCCAAAAAGGATGTGCGCGACGCCGTTAGGGCGGCTCGCGCAGCTTTCCCGGGCTGGGCCGGGAAGGCTGCAATGAACCGCGGGCAGGTGCTCTACCGGGTCGCCGAGATCATGGAGGGCCGGCGCGCGCAGTTCGCCGAGCTCGCCGGCGGGCAGAGCGAGGTCGACGAGGCGGTCGACACGTGGGTCTGGTACGCGGGCTGGGCGGACAAGCTCGCGCAGGTTCTCGGGTCGTCCAACCCCGTCGCCGGGCAGTACTTCAACTTCACCGTCCCCGAGCCGACAGGCGTGGTCGGGATCGTCGCGCCCGAGGAGCCGCCGCTCGCGGCGCTCGTCGAGCGCCTCGCGCCCGCGATCGTGGGCGGGAACGCGGCCGTCGTCGTCGCGGCGGAGCGCCGCCCGCTTGCGGCCGTCACGCTCGCGGAGGCGCTCGCCACCTCGGACGTGCCCGGCGGCGTCGTCAACCTGCTCTCGGGCAGGCGCGCGGAGCTGGCCGAGGCGCTGGCCGCGCATCCCGGCGTCAACGCGATCGTGGACGCGAGCGGCGACGAGGCGCTCGGCGCCGAGATCGACAAGCTGGCCGCCGAGTCGGTCACGCGCGTGCGTCACGCGAGCGCCACGGCGTCCTACGGCGACGCCACCGCGGACCCGCTCAGCCGCCTCGAGGCCGTGACCGAGCTGAAGACGGCCTGGCACCCGGTCGGGGCCTAGCGGCTGTCAGGAGTCGAGCGCGCCCTCCAGGCGCAGGATCCGGCGCAGGATCGCCAGCGAGGACGCGTAGGTCGAGTCCATCCCGTAGTAGCTCAGCCCGCGCGCGCCGAGCGTGCGCGCCTGCGTGTAGGGCGTATCCGAGGCGTAGTGGATCATCCCGAAGTCGATTGGCAGCTTCGAGAAGTTGACCGCCTCGTTCACCGGATGGCGGTCGGCGTCCGCGATCTCGTACATCGCGTTGCAGAAGGGCCCCGCCTCCATCTCGACCACGGTGAACGCCTCGCGGTAGTAGAAGTCGAGGTACGAGCGGTTCTGTAGGAACGTGCTCTTCACGGTGACGGCGCGCTGGTTGTCGAGCCCGCTGCCGAAGCGCAGGTCCGGTGAGATGTCGTCGACGCTGAACGCGTTGTCGAGCCAGTACGTCGAGCCGGAGTGCTCGTCGTGCACGACGGTGGAGAGCATCACGTCGCCGACGTCCGCGTTCAGCGTCGCCGCCTTGCCGAGCACGTACACGCCGCGCAGCGCCGAGTTGTCAACGGCCACCTCGCGCAGGATGTTGTAGGCC
>DASZKB010000143.1:0-2790 GCA_035947475.1 Gaiellaceae bacterium
CCTCCGTCTCGGCCGTGATCGAGGCGGCGGCGGCGTGGCGGGTGCCCAATCCCGGCGTCAGCTGCGTGGCCGACGCCACCTCGACGTACCTCGCCGCGGCCGCGAAGGTCCCGTCGCCGTGGACGACGAATGCCCCGTCGAGCTGCGCGAGCTCCTTCACCGTCTCGCGAAACTCGGGCAGCGCGATGTGGAGGACATCGCGCGGGTGGCCGTAGAGCGGATCGAGCAGGAGGGGGCGCGAGAGCGCGCACGCGCGCGCCGAGCGCCGGCGGACGCTCGAGGAGGTCATCCAGCTCGCGGTCGAGCTCGCCCGCGAGGGGCGGGAGGGCCGCAAGATCGGCACGCTCTTCGTCGTGGGCGACCCCGACCGCGTGCTCACGCTCTCGCGTCCGCTGCTGCTCGATCCGCTCTACGGCCACCCGCCGGACGTCCTTCACATCTCGCGGCCCGAGTTTCGCGAGACGGTGAAGGAGTTCGCCCAGCTCGACGGCGCGTTCGTCGTCGAGGATGACGGCACGTTCGTGTCGGCCGGGCGCTTTGTGGACGTCGACCTCAGCGACCCCGACAACTTCCTCCCGGGGCTGGGCGCGCGACACGCCGCTGCCGCCTCGATCAGCCGCCAGACGAGCGCGATCGCGGTCGTTGTCTCGCAGAGCTCGGTCGTGCGCGTCTTCTCGGAGGGCGAGGTGCGCGCCGAGATCATCCCGGAGCTCTTCCTGCTCACGCAGCGGCAGCTCTTCGCCCGTGACGCGACCGTCCAGGAGCACCCCGACGAGGGCGTGACCGTGGCGGTCGCACGCGAAGAGGCGAGCGCTTAGGCGCTTAGTACTCGTCCCAGCTGCGGCGGCGCTGCTCGTGCAGCCGGTCGTACCAACGCGCGAGGGACTCCTCGAAGAGCACGATCGAGCCGACCCCGGCGAGCAGGACGAAGAACGCGATCAACGCGACCGCGAAGACGTCGAACCGAAAGACCGCCTCGAGCACGATGCCGCCGAGAAAGGCGGCGCTCACGGCGAATGCGCGGACGACGTGCGCGCGCTTCCAATCTTCGTATGTCACGGCTCCCCCCGTGTCATGGACGGAGCGTAAGACGGCCCGCCGACCCGCGCATGCCGCGACCGGGGGACTTTCCCGCTACGTCGTTTCGGCGGTCGGAGCATCGTCGCGCGTGACGACGACGGCCCGCGCGCCGGGGAACCGGTGCATGAGCTCTTGAGCCAGCGACACGACGCGCGATTCATCGTCCTCGGGGAGGTTCAGGGCCGGCGTGAGGTCGTCCATCGACCCGCTCTCAGAGATCGAGACCTTGATCACGCCGGCCATCGCGGCGCTAGGCCAGGCCGCGCACGCGCGCGTAGGCGATCACGACGCTGACGAGCCCGACCGCCACGAGCCCCGCAACGCCGACCACGCCCACGCGGCCGTAGACGGCGTGACCGCGACCGAAGCGGGAGAGCGCGAACATCGCGAGCACCCCGCCGGCGAGCCCGCCGAGGTGGCCGCCGATCGAGACGTTCGGGACGAGGAAGGAGAAGACGAGGTTGAAGAGCACGACCGCGAGCGCGCCGCCGCCGAAGACGTAGACCCGGCGCCGCTCGAGGACGAGGCCGGCCCCGAGGATCCCGAAGACGGCGCCCGAGGCTCCAACGGTGAGCGCCCGCGGCGAGAGGAGGAGCGCGCCGGCCGAGCCGGCGAGGGCGGAGACGAGGTAGAGACCGACGAAGCGGCCGCGGCCGAGCATCGACTCGAGCGGGCCGCCGAACCACCACAGCATCAGCATGTTGAAAAGGAGATGGATGGGGCCGCCGTGGAGGAACGCGGCCGTGAGCAGGCGCCACCATTCTCCCTCGGCGACGAAGGGCCCGTAGAGCCCGAAGTCGTCGGTGAGACCCGCTTGCGTCAGTTGGAGGAGGAAAAAGCCGACGTTCATGCCGATGAGCACCTTCGTGACGGTCGCGCTCCCGCTCTCGCCCGCGGCGGCCCGAAGGCCGGCCGTCGCCTTCCTGACCCCGGTCGGCCGCCCGGCGCAGTCGGGGCACCTGATCCCGACCGGGCCGAACACCATGCACTCGGGGCAGATCGGCCGCTCGCAGTCGGAGCACGTGACGGCGGTCTCGGTGCGCGGGTGGCGGTAGCAGACGAGCGTCTCGGCCGGGGCGGACACGCGCAGATCGTAGCCCGGTAAGGTCGAGCTGGGTTTGCGCGTCCACGTCGCCTTCACGCCGGCCGAGACGGCGACCGCGCCGACGGGGATCGTCGTCGACGTTCTCCGCGCGACGTCGACGATCGTCCAGGCGCTCGCGTCCGGCTACGAACGCGTTCTCTGCTGCGCCGAGGTCGAGGAGGCGCGCGCCCTGCGGGCCGCCCGCGGGGACGGCGTCCTCGCCGGCGAGCGCCTGTGCGTGCGGATCCCCGGGTTCGACCTCGGCAACTCGCCGCGCGAGTTCACGAACCCCGACGGCACGACCGTCATCCTCACGACCACGAACGGGACGCGCGCGATCGTCACGGCCGCGGCGCGCTGCGAGCGCGTCTTCGCGGGGAGCCTTCTCAACCTCGACGCCGTCGTCTCCGCCGCACGCGAGGCGGGCGAGGACGTCGCGGTCATCTGCGCGGGCGTGGAAGGCGAGTTCGCCATGGACGACGCCTACTGTGCCGGCCGCCTCGGCCGCGTCTGTCGCCTCGCCGGCGAGAGCCTCGGCGAGGCGGCCGGCGCAGTAGGCGTCGTCCATGGCGAACTCGCCTTCCACGCCGGCGCAGATGACCGCGACGTCGTCGCCCGCCTCGCGT
>DASZKB010000144.1:0-5769 GCA_035947475.1 Gaiellaceae bacterium
CCCCCAGCGATCGCGGGCGATGGAGTCCGGAAGCCACTCCGTGTGCGGCCTCGCGCCGATCAGGACGAAGATGGCGGCGGTCGGCACGGTCGCCGTCTCGCCGGTCGTCGTATCGCGCAGCGTCACCCATTCGAGCCTGCCCTCGCCGCCGCCGTCCACCACCTCCGCGTTCACCTGCACGTCGACGTTCGGAGCGGCGTCGATCTCGTCGATCAGGTACCGCGACATGCTCGCGGCGAGCGACGAGCCGCGGACGAGGATGGAGACCTGCCGAGCGTGCCTCGCCAGGTGGAGCGCCGCCTGCCCCGCCGAGTTCCCGCCTCCGATGACGTGAACGCGCTCGCCCGCGAGCCAATGCGCCTCGGAGACGGAGGCGCCGTAGAAGACTCCGGCGCCGACGAGGTTCTCGAGAGACGGAATCCCGAGGCGCCGGTACGAAACGCCGGCCGCGACCACCACCGCGCGAGCGGTCGCCTCGTTCCCGTCGGAGAGCGCCACGACGAACTGGCCGTCTTCGCCTCGGAGCGTGACGACCTCGCGCATGAGAACGAAGTTCGTTCCGAACACCCACGCCTGCTGGTACGCCCGCTGGGCGAGCTCGGCGCCCGTGACTCCGCGCGAGAAGCCGAGGTAGTTGCGGATGAGCGAGCTCGATCCGGCCTGCCCGCCGATCGCCTCGCGCTCGGCGACGAGCGTCCGGAGCCCCTCGGAGGACGCGTACACGGCCGCCGACAGGCCCGCAGGCCCGGCGCCGACGACGGCCACGTCGAAGTCGCGCTCTTCGCCGAGCGCGGTGGGGACGCCGTACCCGCTGGCGAGCTCCACGTTCGACGGGTCGACGAGCACGCGCCCTTCGGGAAGGAAGACGAGCGGCCCCTCGGCGACGGTGTGCGTCGTCTCCGCGAGCAGCGCGCGTGCGCTCGGGGAATCGCTTGGGTGGAAGACGTGCGGCACGCCGTTTCGCGCGAGCAACGCGGTTACCTCGTGCGCGCGGGGCGACTGGCGCTCGGCGACCACGACGAGCTCCTTCGGGCGCGTGGCCTGGGTTCGCGACCACTCGTGGATGAACTCGCCGAGCATCCGGTGGAAGAGCTCGTCCGGCGACTTCCACGGCTTGAGGACGTAGTAGTCCATCGAGCCGATCGCCATCGCCCGCCGGATCGCTTCGGCGGTGGCGGGGTCGCCCCAGCCTCCCCAGTCGATCAGTAGCCCACGCTTGGCGTGCGGATGAAGCGACTTGGCGGCGGCAAGGAGATCCGCGCCCGTGACATCGGGCATCCACTGGTCCGCGAGCACCACCGCGACGTCTTCGCCCGACTCGGCCATCGCCTCGAGCGTCGCGAGCGCCCTCCCGGGCGACCGCTCGCACACGACCCGGTAGTCGCCTTCGTAGCGGCGAAGCTCGTCCACGATGCGGCCGAGCGCCTTTGTGTCGTCGTCGACGGCGACGAGCGCAGGCCGGCGGCGCCCGTCGTGCTTCTCGACTGGAGTGCCCGCCATCGTTCTCTGAATGTAACGGGCAAACCGCGGGCGCGTGCCGGTCGCTCGGCCGGCGCGCGCCCGCGGCGGAAGCCCCGCGGCTAGCGGACTCTCGGCTTCCTGAGCTGCACGACCTCGTACTCCAGGGCGTCCGGGTTCGGCGTCCCGAACCGCGCGTTCACGGCGTAGAGACGGCGGCCCAGATCGTCGATCGTGGTCGGAACGCGGAAGTCGGGGTCGGTCAACCGCGTCAGGACCTCGCCGGACGAGAGATCGTTGGCGAGCGCGATCACCGCCACCTCGTTCTGGCGGTTCTGGACGACGTAGAGCGTCTTCCCGTTGAGAAGGATGCCGTCGCCGTTCGGGACGCTCTCGCCCCCGAGCGAGATCTCGGTCGCAACGCCCGTGGCCGGATCGATCGAGTAGAGCCTGCCCGTGAAGGACTGGACCGCCACGAGGGTCTTGCCGTTCCGGGTGGCGTCGATCCCGTTCAGGTTGAACTGGCCGGCCACGTGCGAGTACTCGCCGCCGAGCGGGATCGTCTCGGCCGCGCCGAGCGCGCCGCCGGGCCCGATCGGGACGCGGTAGATGACCGCCTTCTGCGAGTCCGTGAAGTAGACGGCGTCGCGCGTGACGACGACGTCGTTAATGAACGTCGGCGCAGTCCCGAGGTTGTACGTGCGCAGGAGCGCCCCGGTGCGCGCGTCGTAGACGTACGCGTTCCCGGTAGCTCCGCCGGCGACGAACAGTCGCTTGCGCCGGTCGAGCTCGATGCCCGTCGCAGACCTTCCGGTCGCGGCGGGAACGAGGGGGTCGACGGCGCCCGTACGCAGGTTGCCGACGTAGATCGCGCCGCTCGCGACCGAGCCGACGTAGAAGGTCGTCCCTCGGCCGACCTCGATCCCCTCGGGCCGGAACCCGATCGGGAGCGGGATCACCTCCGGAAACGGCTTGGCTGCCGCGACTGCGATCGACCCGCCTGCGAGGGCGGTCACGACCGCGGCGAGCGCAGCTGCGACCGACGCGATGCGAAGCATGAGAAACCCCCTTCTCGTTCGACGTCTTCTTCGCGATACGTCTAACAGGCCCGTGCGGATCTTCGCGTCACCACGACCCCGGCAGGCCCGAGCCCGCCGTCCGCATGCTCCGGGACGGTTCACGCGCCCCCAGCCCGAAGCGGGCGGGAAGGGCTGGGCCTTGCCGAAGCGTGTTGGCGATCCGCTCCGCCATCGCGGGGCCATGCTTGAAGCCGTGACCGGACCCACCCCCAACGAGCCAGACTCTCGAGTGCTCGGGGTGGGGCGCGGCGATGAAGTGGGTGTCCGGCGTCAGCTCGTACCGGCACGAGCGCGCCGCGACGAGCGGCGCGCGGGCGAGCGCGGGGAAGCGGTCGCGGAGATAGGCGCGCACCCTCGGCTCCGTCGCGCTCTCCTCGGGGAGCTCGTCATCGGGGTCGAGCGGCGGCCCCTCGTCGTCGACCGCCGCCTTGACGCCGAACGCGTCGACGTCCGGCGTTCCGTATCTCGCCTGGTCGTAGTCGCACCAGGCGGGCACACGGGGCGCGCGCCACTCGGGACCACCGTCGAAGAAGAGGAGCTCTTGGCGGGTCACCCTGAGCGAGACGAGCTCAGGGAAGAGGCGCGTTAGCCACGGGCCGCACGCCCATACCACGACGTCGCCCTCCAGCTCGGCGGAGTCGTGTTCGAGCGCGACGCGGGCGTCGTTCGGACGCGCCCGCGCACGCACGATCCGCGCGCCGTGGCGCTCGGCCTGCCCCGCCAACGTTCGGACGGCGCGCTCGGCCCGCAGCACGCCGGCTTCCGGCTCGAGGACCACGAAGGCGAGGTCGTCGCCCCCGAGGCTCGGAAAGAGCGCTGCCGCCCCCGCGACGTCGAGGTGCTCGACGGGGATGCCATGCACCGTAAGCGTCCGCTCCGATTCCGCCTCCCAGCCGTCCGCGCGATGGGCGAACCAGGCAAGGCCGCACTCGAGGAAGAGCTCCTCGCCGGAGTCCGCCTCGAGCTCGCGCCAGAGCGTCCGTGCGCGGCGCGCCATGGCGGTGTAGTCGCCGTCCGCTCCGTGCCCGCACCGGTAGAGCCTCGTCTCGCCCCCGGAGCTCGCGCGCGGGTCGCCGGGCTCGAACTGGTCGACGAGCGTCACCCGCTCGCCGCTTCGCGCGAGCCACCACGCCAGCGAGGCGCCGAACGTCCCCGCTCCAACGATGACGACCTCGATGTCGAGATCTTGTCACCACGCGAGCGCTCGTGGAGGATGCGCGAGCCGATGACGGCGCCGCCGATGCACGAGAACGTCGAGGCGGCCCAACCCGTCGTCCTCGAGGGAGATCTCGCAGAGCCTCTCAGTCGGTGGCTTTGGCTCGTTAAGTGGCTCCTCCTCATCCCCCACTACATCGTTCTCGTCTTCCTCTGGATCGCGTTCGTCGTCGTCACGGTGATCGCGTTCTTCGCGATCCTCTTCACCGGGCGCTACCCACGCGGCCTGTTCGGATTCAACGTCGGCGTGCTTCGCTGGACCTGGCGCGTGGCGTTCTACGGCTACAGCGCCCTTGGCACGGATCGTTATCCGCCCTTCACGCTCGGTCCGGCTCCCGACTACCCGGCGACGCTCGACGTCGCGTACCCGGAGCGGCTCTCACGCGGCCTCGTCCTCGTGAAGTGGTGGCTCCTCGCGATTCCCCACTACATCGTCGTGGGCGTCTTCGAAGGCGCCTGGTGGGGCTGGTGGGGCGACGGACGTGCCTGGTCGGCCGGAGCCGGGCTGATCAGCGTCCTCGTCCTGTTCGCTGCGGTCGTCCTCCTCTTCAAGGCGCGCTATCCGCATGGGATCTTCAACCTCGTCATGGGACTCAACCGCTGGATCTACCGCGTCGTGGCGTACGCAGCGCTCATGAGAGACGACTACCCGCCGTTCCGCCTGGATCAAGGGCCGCGAGATCGCGCGGCTCCGCCGGCCCCGGACGCGGACGCAAAAGCCGTTCGCTGATCGGGATCGGCGCGGTGGGTATCGCCGAAACCGAAGTACGTCAGACCGTAGGATCACAAGCATGAACGCGCCCGACGAGCTCCGCGAGCGGGTCGCTAGCTTCCCGCGTTGGCACTACGAGTTCGACCTCAACGGCGTTCGCACGCCGATCTTCGACCGCGCGCATGTAAACCGGCACGAACAGCGGAAGAACTACTTCTTCTCACCGCTCGTCCGGCTCTCTGGCGGCTCGCTCGCCGGAAAGCGGGTGCTCGATCTCGGTTGCAACGCCGGGTTCTGGTCGCTCTCGGCCATCGAAGCAGGCGCTGACTTCGTGCTGGGTGTCGACGGTCGCCAGATGCATGTGGACCAGGCGAACCTCGTCTTCGACGCTAAGGGGGTCGACCCCGGCCGCTACCGGTTCGAGGTGTCCGACGTCCTCGAGCTCGACCTGACGGCGGAGGCTGCGTTCGACATCGTTCTCTGCCTCGGCCTTCTCTATCACGTGAGCAAGCCGTTCGAATTGATGGAGCGGATCTCCGCGTGGAACACGGACCTCCTCGTGCTCGACACGACGCTCGATCCGCACCCGGGCCCGTATTTCCGAATACGTCATCAGAACCTGGACGAGCCCCGCGCTGCCGTCGACCGCGGCATCGCGCTGTACCCGACCAAAGAGGCCGTCGCCGCGCTGGTCCGCGAATTCGGCTACCGATCGGTTCGGATGCTGCGGCCGCGCTTCACGAGCTGGGAGGGATCGCGTTCGTATCGGAAGGGCAGGCGGCGAGCTTTCATCTGCGCGAAGGAGACCGCGCTCAGCGACCTCGACTCGGAGCCCATCGCGACGCCGACAAGGCAGGACGTGCCGCCGCGCATGACGCGAGTCAAACGACGCCTCCGGCGTCGCCTGCGCGCGGTCGCCACTCGATAGAGGGCCTCAGGGCGGCGGCGATCCGGAGACGCCGCGCGAGGGTTCCAACCGCGTGGTACCCTGGGCCTCGAATCGAGAGCGAGTCCGGTCCGCGCGCTGCGCCTTCCTTACTTGTTCGTGAGTTCGTAAGGGAGGTGTTTTTTCATGGCAACCGGAACCGTCAAGTGGTTCAACGATGCGAAGGGTTACGGCTTCATCGCGCCCGACGAGGGGGCGAAGGATCTCTTCGTCCACCACAGCAACATCGCCGGCGATGGCTTCAAGAGCCTCGTCGAAGGCGCCCGCGTCGAGTTCGAGTCGCGCCAGGGCGACAAGGGTCCTGAGGCGACCAACGTGACGCCTGTCGCGTAGAGCCTCCGATTCCCGGCCCCGGCCCC
>DASZKB010000145.1:0-5958 GCA_035947475.1 Gaiellaceae bacterium
AGCCGCGCTTCTTTGGCCGCCGCGCGTAAGTAGTGGCTCATCGCGCGACCATCGCCGTGCCGCCGGCGGCGGCGGGCGAACGGCTCGACCGCTTCCTCGCCGGCGTCGCCGAGGTGGGCTCGCGCGCCGCCTGCCCGGGCAGCATCAGGATCGGCGTCGAGTCGCCGTGGGCCTGCGCCACGCCGCCAAAGGCGTTCTCGATGCCGGGCCCGGCCACGTGGATGGAGTCCCCGAGCGGAAGCTGGTTGACGACGATCTGCTTCGTCACCTGGTCGGCGACGAGCGCCGCTAAGGCGACGGCGGCAAGCCCGAGCCAGTGAAAAGGCCCCGCGGCGAGCGACCGCTCGACGACGGCGACCGGCGCCCGCCCGTCAGTGGCGGAGCCGACCCGCACGTCGATCAGCCGCGGCGCGGGGTTGGTCAGGCCCTCTCTTCGAGACGTTTGCAGTCGATGCACTTCGTCGCGTACGGCATTGCCTCGAGGCGCTCCTCGGCAATCGGATCCCCGCAGCGGCTGCAGAGGCCGAACGTCCCGTCTTCGATCTTCGTCAGCGCTTCGTCGATCGCCGCGAGGACGTGTCCGGCGTTCTCTTCGAGGGAGTAGTCCATCTCCCTCGTGAACGTCACGGTGGCCGAGTCGGCCAGGTGGTTGTCGAACGTTTCCTCTTCCTCGTCCTCGAACGTACCCGGGTTCTCCTCGTGGAGGTAGTCGATCGCGCTCGCGAGACGCGTGCGCTCTTCCATCAGCATGTCGCGAAAGCGCTCCGTGTTCACGGCGGCGAGTATACCCGCGCGTTTTTTCCCGCTACGCAGCCTGTTCTGGCGCCTCGGGCTCGCCCGGGTCGCCCTCCAGGCGGTCGAGCGCGGCGACGAGAAAGGCCCGGTACTCGCGGCGGACCTCGGCCTCGAGCGCTCGCAGCCGGCGGATCTCGGCGCGCACCCGCTCGCGCTCGCCCTCCGCCGCGCTCACGATCTCCCGCGCCCGCACGCGGGCTTCCTCGAGGATGAGATCGGCCTCGCGCCGCGCCTGGGCGCGGAGCTCGTCGGCGCTTCGCTCGGCGGTGACGAGCGCGTTGCGGAGCAGCGTCTCGAGCTCCTCGTGGCGGGCGAGCTCCGATTCGAGGCGGTCGATCTCGTCGCGCGCGTCCGCGCGCTCGCGCCAGACCTCCTCGTAGCTCAGACGGATGTCCTCGAGGAGCGCGTCGACGGCGCGGCGGCGATACCCGGCGAGTCCGCGGGGGAGCTTGACGTGCCGGATCTCGACAGGTGAAACGGACATCTCTCCCTCCTTGTCAACGAAGGAGTTCGAGGCCGCTGATCACGACCCTTTCGACGGCGAAGAGGACGAGGATGGCAAGCACCGGCGAGAGGTCGAGGCCCAGCCCCCCCAACCGAAGCTGCGGGAGGAACCGCCGGAAGAGGCGGATGTACGGGTCGACGACGTCGTAGAGGAAGCGCTGAACGCGGTTCAGCCACACGTTGTACGGAAGCGGAATCCACGACGTGACGATGTAGGCGAAGATCAGGAGCAGGTACACGAGGAAGAGCGTGTGCACGAACTCCTGCGCCGTCGTGACGGCATCGGCGAGCAGCATCGTCGGAACGCTAACGCGCGGGCCGGTCGCGAGCTAAGGGGCTCGCTCCTAGGACTGGTTGAAGAAGCCTCGCTCGAGGAGCCGGGCGCGCTCCTCCGCCGAGACCTCGACGTTGCGGGGGGTGAGGAGGAACACCTTGTCGGCCACCCGCTGCATCCCGCCCCCGAGCGCGTACGTGAGGCCGCTCGAGAAGTCGATCAGCCGCTTCGAAAGCTCCGTGTCCGAGCTCTGCAAGTTCAGGATCACGGGCGAGCCGTCCCTGAACTTGTCTGCGATCGACTGAGCGTCGTTGAAGCTCCTCGGAACGACGAGGTGGACGCGGACCGATGCCGACCCGACCGCCTCGAGCCTGGCGCGGCTCGACGCCTGCGGGCGAAGGACGGCGGTCCGTGCGCCCGCGTCGGCATCGGGCTCGGACCAGTCCTCGAACTCGTCCCGCGACCGGCGCGGGCTCAGGCGGCGAACGTTCGGCCGATCGTTGTAGCTCCGCTCGAGCTCGCCTTCGGCGGCCAGCGCCTCCTCGTCCCAGTACTCGTCCTCCTCGACGATGCCGAAGTAGACGAGGGCGCGGTTCCAGACGTCGCCAAGTGCCATTCGGCGTGATCTTAACGCGCGAGGAGGGCGGAGCCCACGCGGACGTACGTCGCGCCTTCCTCGACTGCGACGCGATAGTCCTGCGACGTCCCCATGGAGAGCTCGCGCAGCCCGTGCTGCTCGGCGAGCTCCCGAAGTGCTCGAAAGTACGGGCGCGAGCGCTCGGGATCGTCGGCGAGCGGCGGCATCGTCATGAGGCCGCGTACGTCGACCCCAAGCGCGCGCACGTCCGCGAGGAACCCCGGGAGCTCCTCGCGCGAGACGCCCGACTTCGTCTCCTCGCCCGCGACGTTCACCTCGACCAGCGCCGGCACGGTGAGCCGCTGCGCCGCCGAGAGCGAGCTCAGCGAGTGGACGAGCTCGCACAGGTGCGAGACGTCCTTCGCCTTGCGCGACTGCAGGTGGCCGATGAAGTGCCAGCGAAAGGCGTCCCCATAGCGCGCCTGCTTCGAGACGAGATCCTGAGCCCGGTTCTCCCCCACCGTTTCGACGCCGGCGGCCGCGAGCGCCTCCATCTCGTCGAGCGAGACGTACTTCGTCGCGACGACGACGCGCGCGGGCGCTACCTCGGCGCAGATCCGCTCGTACGTCGCGCGGATTCGTTCACTCGACATACGCGATCACGCCCTGGCGCCCCGTCCGGCCGCGGTCGCGGCGGTGGGAGAAGAAAAGGCCCTCCTCGCAGGACGTGCAGAGGTCGAAGCTGTCCACCGCCTCGCAGCCGGCGCCGCGGAGGGCGCGCTCGGTGGCCGTGCGCAGGTCGAGGTTCCGCCCGTGCATGACGTCCTCGCCGTAGGCGGCCCGGAACGGCTGCGCCACTTCCTCCCCCACCTCGTAGCAGCACGGCCCGATCCCGGGGCCGATCGCAGCGGCGAGATCGCCGTCTCCAAGCGCGCGCACGCCCGCGTCCACGATGCCGGCGAGAAGCCCGCGCCACCCGACGTGGAGGACGGCGAGCGCCGGCCGCCCGTCGGTTCGCGCGATCGCGACGGGGAGGCAGTCCGCGGCGAGGAGCACCATCGCATGGCCCGCCTCGTCGCTCCAAAGGCCGTCGCAGCGCTCGTACAGCGTCCCGGGCGTGACGATGCCGCGGCTCTCGGCGCGTGTCACCTCGGCGCCGTGCACCTGCCAGGCCATCGTCGCTCGGCCCGGGTCGGCGCCGACGGAAGCGGCGAGGCGCCGGCGGTTCTCCACGACGCGCTCGGGGGCGTCGGCGGTCAGGATGCCGAGGTTCAGCGAGGTGAACGGCCCGTCACTCACGCCGCCGAGACGCGTCGAGAACGCGACCCGGTACGGCCCGGGCGCGTGCCAGTCGAAGAGCTTCACGCCCACGTAAGGACGAGGACGTCCATCACCCGCGTCACCTGGTCGAGCGCGCTCTCGAGGACGAGCGTGAACTCCTCCTGGAAGAGGAAGAAGGCCCCGAACACGATCAGCATCCCGACGGCGTCGAGCGCGATCCAGCGCGCGTACGTGGCGTTGTCCATGAGGACGCCGACGATCCGCGAGCCGTCGAGGGGCGGGATCGGGATGAGGTTGAAGAGGCCCAGGATGACGTTCACGAGGTAGGCGAGCGCGACGACCTCGAACGCGCGCCCGTCGAGCCCGGCATGCCGCAGCACGGCGAGCGCGACGAGCGCGAGGAAGAAGTTCATCGTTGGGCCGGCGACGGCGACGAGCGCCATGCCCTCCTTGGGACGGCGGAAGTAGCGCGGATCGACGGGAACGGGCTTCGCCCAGCCGAACGGGACGCCGGCGAGAAGCGCCGTCAGCGCGAACATGAGCGTGCCGAGCGGATCGAGGTGCGCGATCGGGTTCAGGGTGAGCCGCCCGTGCTCCTTCGCGGTCGGGTCGCCCAGTCGCCACGCCACGTAGGCGTGCGCGAGCTCGTGGAGCGAGAGGCTCACCACCACGATCGGAAGGAGAAGCAGGAAGAGATCGAGCGGCATTGCCCGTTAGCCGATCAGCTCTCTGGCGGCTTCGAGCTCCGCCGCGCGCCCATCGAGCTCGCCGTTCACCTTCCGCCGCAGGAGCTCCGCGAGGATCGCGCCGACGCGCGGCGACTCGGCGATTCCGAGTTTTGCGAGATCGCCGCCCGAGATCTCGAGGCGGACGTCACGGAGCTCGTCGAAATACCGGACGAGCTGCGCGCGCACCGGCGGCTCGGCCTCCGCGAGGGCGAGAAGCGCGCCGTCCGGATCGTGGGGCTTCACGAGCTCGCGGATCGCAGCGGGCTCATCCGTGGCGGCGAGCACCTGCCGAAGCCGCGGCGCGACGGTCACCGCGTCTGCGATCCGGTCGGCGTCCGCGCGCTTGAGCTTGAGGCGGTCGAACCACTCGTAGAGCTCGTCGGGCGGGAGCTTCCGGGCGAGGACGGCGAGGCGGAGGCGCCACGCCGGCGCCGTCCGAACGTAGCGCCGACGAAGCTCGTCGATCGTCTCGATGACGCGCACCGCCTCCTCGTCGGCCGCCAGGTGCGGGTGGATGGCGCGATCGATCCCGAGCTCGTGCATCCGAAGGATCGCGCCCCCGACCCGCTCCTCGTCGAGGAGGGCCTGGAGCTCGTCGCGGAGGCGCGCCGAGGAAAGCTCTCCGACGAGGTTCATCTCGACGCAGGCGCGCGCGAGCGCGACCGTGTGGCCGTCCATCCGAAAGCCGTAGCGGTTCTCGTAGCGGACGGCGCGGAAGATCCGCGTCGGGTCGTCGATGAAGGAGAGGTTGTGGAGGACTCGCACGACGCCGCTCTCGAGATCGCGGAGCCCGCCGAACGGGTCGACGAGCCGCCCGAAGTCCTCACCCTTCAGCGAGACCGCCATCGCGTTTATGGTGAAGTCGCGCCGGTAGAGGTCCTGACGGATCGACGCCTGCTCCACGGTCGGGAGCGCGGCGGGATAGTCGTAGAACTCGGTTCGCGTGGTCGCGACGTCGACGCGCTTCCGGTCGCCGCCGTACTTGACGACCGCCGTGCCGAACTTGTCGTGCGGGACGACCCGCCCGCCGAGCGCGCGCGCGAGCCGCTCCCCGAAGGCGATCCCGTCCCCCTCGACGGCGATGTCGACGTCGAAGTTCGGCTCGCCGAGGAGGATGTCCCGGACGGTTCCCCCGACGAGATAGACCCCGTCGACGTGCTCGCTCACCGCCTGGACGGCCTCGAAGACGTCCGCCAGGCCCTCCAGGGCGAGGAGACGGTCGCGGATGTCGGCCGCGGGCGGCGCCTCCTCGCCGAGCGGCTCCTCGAGGGCGCGGAGGAGGTCGCTCCGCGTCACGACCCCGGCGACCTCGCCGTCGCGGAGAACCGGCACCCGCCCCGCGTCCGAGGCGACGAGCAGGCGCTGGACCTCGGCGAGCGGAGTCCGCTCCGTGCACGTGACGACGTTCGAGCTCATGACGCTCTTGACCGGCGCGTGTGAGAGGCCGTGCCCGACGGCCTTGTCGAGGTCCTCGCGGGTCACGATCCCGACGAGCGCCTGCGGCTCTCCCACCTGCATCCCGCTCTGGCGATGGCGCTGACACAGCACCATCGCCTGGGCGACCGTGTCGTCGGGGGAGACGAACCGCGCCGGCCGGGACATGATGTCGCCGGCTGTGACCAGCCGTTGGAGCGCGGTGGGAAGCGCCTCGAGGACGCGGGCGCGCGCCTCCGCCAGCGCGCCACGGTGGATCGCCGACGCCGCCTGCGGATGTCCGCCGCCGCCGAGCGCCGCGGCGACAGCGGCCGCGTCGAGCTCGGGCACGCGCGCCCGGACGACGCAGAAGACACGCTCGTCCA
>DASZKB010000146.1:0-1804 GCA_035947475.1 Gaiellaceae bacterium
AGGATCGCCCCCGACCGCTTGTCCTCCTGGATCCCACGCTCCTGGCGGAGCTTCCGGACCGCGAGGTACTCGACGATGCGGTCCTTGACGTCGTCGAGCCCCGCGTGGTCGGCGTCGAGGATCTCGCGCGCGTGCACAGGATCGAGCCGCTCCTCGGAGCGTCCCGACCACGGCACGGACGTGAGCCACTCGAGGTAGGTGCGGATCATGGACGCCTCGCCGCTCGCCTCGCCCATCGTCTCGAGACGGCGGAGCTCGCGCTCGGCCTGAGCGCGCACGTCCTCCGGCATCCCCGCCTCCTCGATCTTCGCGCGGTACTCCTCGACGACGGAGCCTTCGTCCTCGCCGAGCTCCTTGCGGATCGACTCCATCTGCTTGCGGAGCACGTACTCGCGCTGCTGCTTCGCGGCCGCGGACTCGACGTCGTCGCGGATGCGCCGGCGGACGCGGAGCTCGGCGAGGCGCTCGCGCTGGAGCTCGACCGCGAGCGCGAGCCGGTCGACGACGTCGACCTTCTCGAGAAGCTCGACCTTCTGCTCGAACGTGAGATCGGGCGAGTAGCCGGCGGTATCCGCGAGCGCGCCCGGCTCGGTGATCGAACGGACGAACGCGGAGATCCGCCCGTCGTCTCCCCGCAGCTCGAGGATCTCCTCGACGACCGCGCGGTACTCGCGCTCGAGCTCTCGGGTCTTCACGGCCGGCGGGTTCTCGTCGGGGCGCTCGTCGACCTCGACGCGCAGGTTCCCGCGCGCGTCCGTCTGGGCGGCGCCGGCGACCCCGCGGTGGAGGCCCGACACGGCGACGGCGGTGGCCCCCCCGGGCAGGCGAGCGCGCTCGAGCACCTCGGCGACCGTGCCGACGCGGGCGTACTGACCCTCGTGGCGCGGGACGAGCAGCACTCGATCGTCTCCGTCGACCTCGAGCGGAAGGGTGACGTTCATGTTGGGGAAGACGACGATGTCTTCCAGCGGTACGAGCAGCATCGTGTTCATGGTCTTAAGGTACAGAAATTGTACCTAGTGGCGCTGCGCTATCGACTAGCGGGGGGCCGTCTGGGCCGCGCGCCCCACGGCCTCGGCGACCCACGGAGCGAGCGCGCGGAGGAAGCGCGGGTCGACGGCGTGCGGTACGGGCGACTCACGGTAGGTGACGGCCGCGCCGGCGGCCTCGAGGCGCTCGCGCGCCTGCCTCCCCCAGCCGACCGCGATGACCGGGTCGTACGTCCCGTGCCCGATCGCGACCGGGAGCCCGCGGCGGTCGTCGAGCGCGAGCTCGAGCCCGTCCACGGTCGGGACGAAGCCGCTCAACGCGACGAGGGCGGCAGGCTGCGGGCGGTCGCGGGCGAGCGCGAGCGCGTACGTCATGACGGCGCCCTGCGAGAAGCCGCCGACGACCGTGCGCTCGATCGGCACGCCGCTCGCGGCGAGGAAGGCGTCGAGCCAGCCGGACGCGCGCGGGAACGTGGCGTGGAAGGTGTCGTGATCCGGGTAGCCGATCTCGCGGACGGCGTACCAGTGCGCGCCGCCGGGCGGGAGCGAGAGCGGCCCGCGCGGGGTCGCGCCTACGAGCCGGCGCTCCGGATCGAGGAGGTCGAGGAGGGGGAAGAGGTCGTGCTCGTCCGCACCGCGGCCGTGGAAGAGGACGAGCGCGCCCGCCGGCTCGTCCGCCGGCGGGCGAATTCGGTGCTGAAGCGCGTCGAGGCTCAGCGAACCGGCTCCCGGACGCGCGGGTTGCGGATCGGGGTGAGGATCTGCTCGACGCGGTCGCGCAGGTGCTCGAAGTTGGGCGGCAGGGCGAGCCGCTC
>DASZKB010000147.1:0-6106 GCA_035947475.1 Gaiellaceae bacterium
GTCAACGCGCCGCCGAACGAGCTCACCCCGGCCCGCTTGGCCGAGGAAGCCGACGAGATCGCGACCGGACCGCCACACCTCCGCGCGGAATGGCTGGGGCCGGAGGAGATTCGGGCCGCCGGGATGGGCGCCTTCTCGGCCGTCGCGCAGGGGAGCGCCAACCCGCCGCGGCTGATCACGCTCCGCTACGACCCGCCGAGCGCCGCGGACGGGATCGTGCTTGGCCTGGTCGGCAAGGCCATCACCTTCGACTCCGGGGGGATCTCGCTCAAGCCTCCGGAGCGCCTCGATGAGCTCAAGTCGGACATGGCGGGCGGCGCCGCCGTCATCTGCGGGCTCGGCGCGATCGCCGAGCTCGAAGTCCCCGTCCGCGCCGTCGCCGTCGTCGCCGCCTGCGAGAACATGCCGGGGGGCGGCGCGATGAGGCCGGGCGACATCGTCACGGCCGCGAACGGCAGGACGATCGAGGTCACGAACACCGACGCCGAAGGCCGCCTGGTCCTCGCCGACGCGTTCTGGGCGGCGCGAGACTCGGGCGCGACGCACCTCCTCGACCTCGCCACGCTGACCGGCGCGATGGTGACCGCCATGGGCGACTTCTACGCCGGGCTCTTCGGAAACGACGACGAGTGGGTGGCGCGCATCCGCGACGCCGCCGAGGCGAGCGGCGACCACGCGTGGCCGTGGCCGCTCCACGACACATACCGCCGCTACGTGCGCTCGTCGTTCGCCGACCTCAAGAACTCCTCTGAGCTGAGGCAGGCGGCGCCGATCTACGCGGCGCGCTTCCTCCAGGAGTTCGCCGGCGAAGGACCGTGGGCGCACCTCGACATCGCCGGGACCGCGTTTCTCGAGCGGACGCGCGGCGACTACCTGCGCCAAAGGGGCGGGACCGGCTACGGCGTTCGCCTGCTGGCCGAGCTCGCAAGGGGCCTCGCGACCGCGTGAACTTCGACCTCTCGGAAGAGCACGAGCTCTTGCGCCGGACCGTGCGCGAGTTCGCCGAGGGGCGAATCGCGCCGGTTGCAGAGGAGCTCGATCGTGAGCACCGCTTCCCCTACGACATCGTCGCGGACCTCGCGGAGCTCGGCCTCATGGGGATCCCGATCCCGGAGGAGCACGAAGGGGCGGGTGGCGACACGCTCGCCTATGCGATCGCGATCGAGGAGCTGACGCGCATCGACTCGTCCGTCGCGATCACGGTGGCCGCTCACACCTCGCTCGGGACGATGCCGATCCTCATGTTCGGAACGGACGAGCAGAAGCGCGAGTGGCTGCCCGATCTCGCCTCGGGGCGCCGGCTGGCCGCCTTCGGGCTCACCGAGCCGGGGGCGGGCTCGGACGCGGGCGCCACGCGGACGAAGGCCGAGCTTCGGGACGGAAGCTGGGTCGTCAACGGGTCGAAGATCTTCATCACCAACGCGGGCACCGAGATCTCCGCCTGCGTCACGATCACGGCGCTCACGGGGGACGGCGAGATCTCGAACCTGGTCGTCCCCACCGGCACTCCCGGGTACGAGATCTCGGCGCCCATGCGAAAGATGGGATGGCATGCCTCCGACACGCGGGAGCTCTCCTTTCGCGACTGCGCCGTCCCGGAGGCGAACCTGCTCGGCGCGCGCGGGGCCGGGTTCAAGCAGTTCCTCGAGATCCTGGACGGAGGGCGCATCTCGGTCGCCGCCATGGGCGTCGGCCTCGCGCAGGGCGCGTACGACCTCGCCGCGCGCTACGCGACCGAGCGGCAGCAGTTCGGCCGCCCGATCGCGAAGTTCCAGGCCGTCCGGTTCCAGCTCGCCGACATGGCGACCGAGATCGAGGCCGGCCGGCAGCTCGTCTACAAGGCCGCCTGGCTCAAGGACCAGGGCCGCCCCTTCGCGAAGGAGGCCGCCATGGCGAAGCTCTACACCGGGGAGCTCTCGCACCGCGTCGCGAACGCCGCCCTCCAGATCCACGGCGGCTACGGCTACATGGACGAGTTCGCGATCTCGCGTTTCTACCGCGACCAGAAAGTGCTCGAGATCGGAGAGGGGACGAACGAGGTGCAGCGCATGGTGATCGCGCGCCACCTCGGCCTCTAGCGCTCGTAACTATCTGCGCTACCCTCCCGCGCGTCACTTCGCCGTCAGGAGGACCCCTTTGAAGAAGCTCGTTTCCCTTTTCGCCCTCGCCTGCGCGCTGGTCGCCGCCACGCCCGCAAGCGCGATCACGTATGGGACGCCCGATGCGAACAACCGTTATCCGTTCGTCGGCGCTCTCGTCGGCACGTTCGACAACGGCACCTACCCGTACTGCTCGGGCACGCTCATATCGCCGACCGTCTTCCTCACCGCCGCGCACTGCGACACGGGCGCGGAAACCGTCTTGGTGACTTTCGACCAGAAGTACACGGCGAGCTCGAAGCTGTACGCGGGGACGTTCGTCCCGCATCCCGAGTACCGGCCGCGCATGAAGAACCCGAACGACGTCGCTGTCGTCGTCTTCGCGACGCCGGTCCAGGGGATCCAACCGGCCCGGGTCGCGGAGCTGGGGCTCCTCGACGAGATGAAGGCCGAGCGGACGCTCAATCAATCGACCGCTTTCACGACGGTCGGCTACGGCGCCCAGGAAGGCGGCAATCCGAAGCAGGGCTTCACGTACTTCGACGAGCGTGAGTACGCGGTCGGGCGCTTCAACGCCCTGGGCCCGGGGTTCCTCCGGCTCTCGCAGAACGTCCACACCGGGAACGCCGGCGCTTGCTACGGCGACTCCGGCGGCCCTCAGCTCCTCGGTGACACGAACATCGTCGTCTCGATCACGATCACGGGCGATGCGTTCTGCAAGGCGATGAACGCTGGGCAGCGGCTCGACATCCCCTCGGTGCAAGGGTTCCTGAGCGACTACGTCGCGCTTTAGTCCACGCGCCTAGCGAAGCCGCTCGACGGAGTAGCCCCACTCGCGCATGCGCTCGAGGACCTCTCCGCAGTGCTCCTCGTGCTTCGTCGCGAGCGTCAGCTCGACCTCGGCCTCGGCGAGCGGCAGGTCCATCCCCTCGCGGTGATGCTCGACCGCGACCAGGTTCACGCGCTCGCCGGCGATCAAGCCGAGGAGCCTCGCGAGCTCGCCGGGGCGGTCGGGGAGCCGCGTCCGGATCACGAGGTAGCGCCCCGCGCGCGTCAGGGCGTGGCGAGCGACCTGGACGAGCAGCGTCGGGTCGATGTTGCCGCCGGAGAGAAGTGCGCACGCGGCGCCGCGCCCGTCGACCTTCCCCGAGAGGAGCGCCGCCACGGGCGCCGCTCCCGCCCCTTCCACGACGAGCTTCGCGCGCTCGAGGAGGACGACGATGGCGTGGGCGATCTCGTCGTCGCTTACGATCACGAGGTCGTCGAGCCGGTCGCGGAGGATCGCGCGTGTGAGCTCCCCCGGCTTCTTCGCCGCCATCCCCTCCGCGATCGTGTGCCCGCTCGGCTCGAGACCGGCGAAGGTCGCGAAGGCCTCGGACTGGACGCCGACCAGCTTGACGTCCGGCCTGAGCTCCTCGAGCGCGAGCGCGGTGCCCGCGGCGAGGCCTCCGCCTCCGATCGCGACCACGACCGTCTCGAGCCCGGCCACCTGCTCGGCGATCTCGACCCCGACCGTGCCCTGGCCGGCGATGACGTTCTCGTCGTCGAACGGGTGGACGAGCGTCGCGCCCGCCTCGGCGCGCTCGAGCGCGCGCGCGTGCGCGTCATCCCAGACCTCGCCGCCGAGCACCACCTCGGCGCCGTAGTTTCGGGTCGCCTCCACCTTCGCCATCGGCGTCTCGAGCGGCATGAAGATCGTCGCGCGAAGACCGGCTTCACGCGCGGCCCAGGCGACCGCCTGGCCGTGGTTCCCGGCGCTCGAGGCGACGACTCCGGCCGCCCGCTCCTCCGGCGAGAGCCCCGCGATCTTGTTGAGGGCACCCCGCACCTTGAACGACCCCGTTCGCTGGAGGTTCTCGGCCTTTAAGAAAACTGGGCGGCCTACCCGCCGCCCGATCGTGTCCGACGTGAAGACGGGCGTCGTTCGGACGGATCCCTCGAGACGCCGTCGCGCGGCTTCGATGTCAGCGAGCGTCGGTGCGGTGCGAATCGCCATCGTCGGTCCCGATGCGGAAGACGCGCTCCATTATCTCGCGAACGGCGGTGAGCGGATCGAGCTCGCGCCGCTGCACCTCGTCGAGGAGCCGCCGCAGCTCCTCGTCGCCGGCGACGGCCTGCTCGAGGTGGACCTTCGCGCGGGCGCTCGCGACCGCGAACACCTCGCCCGCGAGGTTCTTGGCGCGCCGGTCGGCGAGAAGCCCGTTCTCCTCGAGATACCGCCGGTGGTTCTCGATCTCGCCCCAGAGCTTCTCGATCCCCTCTCCCCGCACGGCCTCGGTGAGCACGATGGGCGGGCGCCACCCTCCGCCGTCGCCGTCGCCGAGCGCGACGATCGAGCGGACCTCGTTCAGCATCGTCTTCGCCGCCGGGTGATCGCGCTTGTGCACCGCTATCACGTCCGGGATCTCCATGATCCCCGCCTTGAGAGCCTGGATCGAGTCGCCGGACCCGGGCATGAGCGCGAGGACGACCGTGTCCGCGATCGAGATGATCTCGATCTCGCTCTGACCGGCTCCCACCGTCTCGAGGAAGATGAAGTCCTTGCCGGCGGCGTCGAGGACGAGCGCGGCCTGCAGCGTCGTCTCGGCGAGGCCCCCGACGTGCCCGCGCGTCCCCATCGAGCGGATGAAGACGGCCGGATCGAGAAAGTGGTCCGCGAGCCGGATTCGGTCGCCGAGGAGCGCGCCCTTCGTGAACGGGCTCGACGGGTCGACGGAGATGACGCCCACGCTCGCGTCCCGACCCCGGACGTGCCGGATGAGCGCGCTGATCAGGCTCGACTTCCCGACCCCCGGCGGTCCCGTGACGCCGACCGGGTAGCTCCGCCCCGTCTCCGGATAGAGCGCGCGAATCAGGTCGTAGGCGACGTCGTCGCCGCTTTCGACGAGCGTGATCGAGCGCGCGAGCGCGCGCTTGTCCCCCGCGCGCACGCCTTCGACCAGCGACTCGAGTGTCCACGCCGGCGACACCTCGCTACTCGACCGGGCCGGGAGCGACGGCGCCGACGCGCGCGAGCGCGGACGCGAAGATCTCGTTCTCCTCGGGCATGCCGACGGAGACCCGGATCGCTCCGGGCGCGCCGAACGGGCCGAGCGGGCGCACGATCACGCCTTCGCGCAGAAGCGCGCCGAAGAGCGCCGTCGCGTCGCCCCCTACCTCGGCGTAGACGAAGTTGGCGACGGCCGGAGCGGCCACGTGGAAGCCGACCTCGAGGAGGGCGCGCTCGAGCGTGGCGCGCCCGCCGGCGGTCGCGCGCCGGCGCCGCTCGAGCTCCGCCTGGTCGGACAGGCTCGCGAGCGCCATCTCCTGCGCGGCCTGGTTGAGGTCGAAGGCGTTCCGGACCTTGACCACGGAGGCAACCACATCGGCCGACCCGACGCCGTACCCGACGCGGAGCGCGGCAAGCCCGTAGATCTTCGAGAACGTCCGCAGGACGAGCACTCGGCGGCCGCGCTTCAGGTGCTCCTCGATGCCGTCGGGGTAGTCCGGGTGCTCGACGTACTCGAAGTACGCCTCGTCGAGAACGGTGAGGACGTGCTCCGGGACGCGCTCGAAGTAGGCGTCGAGCTCCGCGCGCCCGACCATGGTGCCCGTCGGGTTGTTCGGGTTGCAGACGAAGACGATCTTCGTCCGCGGAGTGACGGCGGCGAGGAGGCCCTCGAGGTCGTAGCGGTCGTCCAGGAGCGGAACGCGAATCGGCTCGGCGCCCATCTTGAGCGCGTCGAGGACGTAGCTCGGGAAGGACGGCCAGCCGCAGACGATCTCGTCGCCCGGGTCGAGCGCCGCGAGCGAGAGGTACATGATCACGCCGTCGGCTCCGGCCCCAAGCGCGATCTGGTCGGGCCCGACCCCGTGCTTCGCGGCGAGCGCGTTCGTCAGACGGTAGGCGCCGCCGTCCGGGTACCGGTTGAGCTCCGGGACGACGCGCTCGAGCGCCGCTACGGCCGACGGGAATGGCCCGAACTGACCCTCGTTGGACGCGAGCTTCACCACCCGCTCGAGGCCGA
>DASZKB010000148.1:0-5903 GCA_035947475.1 Gaiellaceae bacterium
GTCTCGGCCGCGGACGGGCCGATGCCGCAAACGCGCGAGCACGTCCTGCTCGCCCGGCAGGTCAACGTCCCCTACATCGTCGTCGCGCTCAACAAGGCGGACATGGTCGACGACCCCGAGCTGCTCGAGCTCGTCGAGCTCGAGGTGCGCGAGCTCCTCAGCCGCTACGAGTTCCCGGGGGACGACATCCCCGTCGTCCACGTCTCGGCGCTCAAGGCGCTCGAGGGCGACCCCGAGTGGACGCCGAAGATCATCGAGCTCATGAACGCCGTGGACGAGTACATCCCGGAGCCCGAGCGGGACATCGACAAGCCCTTCCTGATGCCGATCGAGGACGTCTTCACGATCACAGGCCGCGGCACGGTCGTGACCGGCCGCGTCGAGCAGGGCGTCGTCAAGGTCGGCGAGGAGATCGCGATCGTGGGCATACACCCGGAGATCGCGAAGACCGTCGTGACGGGCGTCGAGATGTTCCAGAAGCTCCTCGACCAGGGCCAGGCCGGCGACAACATCGGCTGTCTCCTTCGGGGCATCAAGCGCGAGGAGGTCGAGCGCGGGCAGGTGCTCGCGAAGCCCGGGAGCATCACCCCGCACACGCACTTCAAGGCCGAGGTCTACGTCCTCTCAAAGGACGAGGGCGGGCGCCACACGCCGTTCTTCAACGGCTACCGGCCGCAGTTCTACTTCCGAACGACGGACGTGACGGGCTCGATCAAGCTCCCGGAGGGCCAGGAGATGGTCATGCCGGGCGACAACACGAACATGGAGGTCGAGCTGATCCAGCCGATCGCCATGGATCCGGGGCTCCGCTTCGCCGTCCGGGAGGGCGGCCGAACGGTCGGCGCCGGCGTCGTGACGGACATCATCAAGTAGGACCGGACCGGTAGGGACGGGCTCCAGTGCCGCAGCAGAAGATCCGCATCCGCCTGAAGGGCTACGACCACTCGCAGCTCGACCGCTCGGCCGCCTCGATCGTCGAGACGGCGCAGCGGTCGGGCGCGACGGTCACCGGGCCCGTCCCGCTTCCGACCGAGAAGAACGTCTACACGGTGATCCGAAGCCCTTTCAAGGACAAGGACTCGCGCGAGCACTTCGAGCTCCGAACGCACAAGCGTTTGATCGACATCCACTCGCCGACTCCGAAGACGGTCGACTCGCTCATGCGGCTCGACCTTCCGGCCGGTGTGGACATCGAGATCAAGCTCTAGATGGCGACATGAAGGGCATCGTCGGCAAGAAGCTCGGGATGACCCAGGTCTTCGATCCCGAGACGGGCGAGCTCACGCCGGTGACCGTGATCGAGGCGGGGCCGTGCCCCGTCGTCGCGGTGCGGACGCCGGACGAGGACGGCTACGAGGCCGTCCAGCTCGCCTTCGACGCAGTGCCGGAGCGAAAGCTCTCGAAGCCGCGCCTCGGGCACCTCGGGAAGAACGGCGTCGGCCCGCACCGGCGACTCGTCGAGATCCGCGGCCCGCACGAGCTCACGCCGGGCGAGACCGTGACCGTCGAGGCCTTCGAGCCGGGCGACAAGGTGAAGGTGACCGGCGTCTCGATCGGCAAGGGCTTCCAGGGGACGATCAAGCGCCATCGGTTCCACCGCGGCCCGGTCACGCACGGCTCACACAACATCCGCAAGCCGGGCTCGATCGGCGCGTCCGCGACTCCCTCGCGCGTGTACAAGGGGATGCGGATGGCCGGCCGCATGGGCGGGAAGAGGGTGACGCAGGTCGGCCTCACGATCGTCGACCGCGACAGCGAGCGGAACTTGCTCCTCGTGAAGGGCGCCGTCCCCGGGCACCGGAACGCGACAGTCGTGATCAGAGAGGACGATCGGTGATGGCGCCGTCCAAGCCGACCGCCACGGTCCTCGGAAACGGAACGAACGCGTCGCTCGACCCGGCCGTCTTCGCCGCCGACGTGCGTCCGCACCTCGTGCACGAGACGGTGCGCGCCGAGCAGGCCGCGGAGCGCGCCGGCACGCGGGCCCTGAAGACGCGCGGGCTGGTCGCCGGGGGCCGCGGGAAGCCGTGGCGCCAGAAGGGCACGGGTCGCGCCCGCGCCGGCACGGTTCGGGCGGCGCAGTGGACGGGCGGCGGCGCGGCGTTCCAGCCGCGGACGAGCTTCGCCGTCAAGGTGAACAAGAAGGCGCGCCGGGCGGCGCTTCGAAGCGCGCTCTCGGCGCACGCGCAAGCGGGCACGCTCGCCGTCGTCGACGGCTCGGCCTTCGCGGAGCCGTCCACCAGGCGCGCGGCCGAGCTCCTCGACGAGTGGGGCAAGGAGCGCCCGACCGTCGTCGTCGCTACCGTGGCCGACGAGGCGCTCGCGAAGTCGTTCCGGAACCTTACGCGCGTCGCCGTCGTCGAGCCCACCGACCTGGACGTCGGGGCGCTCGTCTGGGCGCGCTCGCTCGTCGTCACTCAGGCCGCCCTCGAGACGGTTCAGGAGGTCGCGCGATGAGCCTCGACCCCCGTCAGGTTCTGATCGCGCCGGTCGTCTCGGAGAAGAGCTACAGCCTGATCGGCGAGAACAAGTACTCGTTCCGCGTGCACGAGAAGGCGCACAAGACGCAGATCCGCCAGGCCGTGGAGCAGGTCTTCGACGTCAAGGTCGAATCGGTGAACGTCCTCAAGGTGCGCCCGAAGCCGAAGCGACGCGGTCTTCAGAAGGGCCGGAAGCCCGGCTGGAAGAAGGCGATCGTCGAGCTGCGTGAGGGCGACCGCATCGAGATCTTCGAGGGAGCAGCGGTCTAGGTGGCGACCCCGCTCCTCACATTTGGCATCCACCGGGGCGCTGCAAGGCGTCGCCTCGCGGCGTCCTCGGTCGCACCCGTAGCCTCCGGCTACGAGCGCTCCCTGCGTCCTTCCGAGGCTCGCTTTTCGCGGCCGGTCAACGCCATCTGCTCGGAGCGTGATCGCTGATGCCGCCTCGAAAGCTCAAGCCGACGACGCCCTCGCAGCGGTTCCGAACCGTCCCGTCCTTCGAGGAGGTCACGAAGGGCGAGCCGGAGAAGGGCCTCCTCGCGCCCGTCAAGAGGAAGGGCGGGCGCGACAACAAGGGCCGGATCGCGGTGCGCCATCAGGGCGGCGGCCACAAGCGCCGGTACCGCGTCATCGACTTCAAGCGCTCGAAGGACGGCGTGCCGGCGAAGGTCGCCGCGATCGAGTACGACCCGAACCGCTCCGCCCATATCGCGCTCCTGCACTACGCGGATGGGGCCAAGTCGTACATCCTCGCGCCGGCGCGCCTGCGTGTCGGCCAGACGGTCGCGTCGGGGCCCGGCGCCGACATCCGCCCGGGAAACGCCCTCCCGCTCGCGAGCATCCCGACGGGCACGGTCGTCCACAACGTCGAGCTCAAGCCGGGGAGGGGCGGCCAGATGGCGCGGAGCGCCGGAGCGGGCGTCCAGCTGGTCGCGAAAGACGAGGGCTACGCGACGCTCCGGCTCCCCTCGGGCGAGATGCGGCGCGTCCCGCTCGCCTGCCGCGCAACCGTCGGCCAAGTCGGTAACGTCGACCACGAGAACGTCTCGAGCGGCAAGGCCGGTCGGACGCGCTGGCTGGGGAAGCGCCCGACTGTGCGCGGGTCGGCGATGAACCCCGTCGACCACCCGCACGGCGGCGGCGAGGGCAAGTCGAAGGGCGGCCGCCACCCGGTCACGCCCTGGGGCGTGCCGACGCTCGGCAAGCGCACGCGTCGCAAGCACAAGGAATCGGACAAGCTGATCGTCCGCGGCCGCCGCCGCGGCAAGGAGCGGAGGTAAGCGCGTAGATGGGTAGGTCGGCCAAGAAGGGGCCATTCGTCGACGGGCGACTCATGAGCCGCATCGCGGCGATGAACGACTCGGGCGAGAAGCGCGTCGTCCGCACGTGGTCGCGGACCTCCACGATCTTCCCCGAGATGGTCGGGCACACGATCGCGGTCCACGACGGGCGCAAGCACGTCCCCATCTTCGTCACCGAGTCGATGGTCGGGCACAAGCTCGGTGAGTTTGCGCCTACGCGGACGTTCCGCGGCCACTCCGGCGATCGCCAGGCAAGGGTGAAGAGGTAAGCGCGTGGCTGCGATAGAGACACAGCGGAGAGACGCAGCAGAGGCACGACGGGCGGACGTCGCGGAGACACAGCGCAGAGAGGTCCGCGCGGAGGCGAAGTATGTCCGGGCCGCGCCCCGTAAGGCACAGCTCGTCACCGCCGAGATCCGGGGCCGGCGCGTGCCCGAGGCCCGCACGATCCTCGCGTTCATGACGCGCGACGCCGCGCGCGACGTCGAGAAGGTGCTGGCCTCGGCCGTGGCGAACGCCGAGCAGAACCACGGGCTCGTCGGCGACGACCTCTACGTCTCCTCCGCGTACGTGGGCGCCGGGCCGGTGCTCAAGCGCTGGCGCGCACGGGCGCGCGGGCGCGTGGCGCGCGTCCGGAAGCGAACGTGCCATATCGCGATCGGGCTCTCTCCCGCCGACGGCGCAGCGATCCCAGCGCCTCGCGCAGACGCGGCGACCGAGGCGCCGGCGCCCGAGGAAGCGAAGCCGCGGCGCGCCCCGCGCCGGAAGGCGGCCGAGCCGGAGGCCTCCCAGCCCGAGACGACCGAAGAGAAGCCGAAGCGGCGGACCCCGCGCCGGAAGAAGACCGAGACGGAAGGAGACTCGAGCTAGTGGGCCAGAAAGTTCATCCCGGCGGGCTGCGCGTCGGCGTCATCCACGACTGGAAGTCGAACTGGTACACGGGTGGGCGCGACTTCGCGGACTTCATCATCGAGGACGTCAAGATCCGCGACCACATCTACGGGAAGCTGGGCCACGCGGGGCTCTCGGACATCTTGATCCGAAAGGACGGGCAGCGGATCACGGTCGACATCTACACGGCCCGGCCCGGGATCGTGATCGGGAAGTCCGGCGCGGAGGTGGACGCGCTACGGCGCGATCTCCACGCGCTCACGCGCAAGAACGTCCACATCAACATCAACGAGATCAAGCGGCCCGAGCTCGACGCGAAGCTCGTCGCGCAGTCGATCGCCGAGCAGCTCCAGAACCGGGTGAGCTTCCGGCGCGCCATGAAGCGGGCGCTCGCGTCGGCGATCCGTTCCGGCGCCCACGGCGTGAAGATCACGTGCGGCGGCCGGCTGGGCGGCGGCGAGATGTCGCGCTCGGAGACCTACTCGGAGGGTCGCGTGCCGCTCCACACGCTCCGCGCCGACATCGACTACGGGTTTGCGGAGGCGAAGACCACGTTCGGACGCATCGGCGTCAAGGTCTGGATCAACAAGGGCGAGATCATGCCCGCGGGCTTCGAGACCGGCGTCGAGCGCGGCGGCCCGGGGCGCCTCGGCGACCAGGATCAGGCACGGCGGCTAGGGACGCGCCAGGGGCTCGGCCCCTCGCGCGAAGGCGGACGGCGCACGCCCGCCGACCGCGAGGGCCTCGGGCCGGTGCGGAGACAGCGCCGCGGAACGCGGGGCCGCGACCGCGAGGGACGCGTCGAGACGCCCCGCACCGACGAGCAGGGCGTCGCCGAGGCCGGACGCGAGCAGCCGCCGGTCGAGGCGGAGGTCGAGGCCGTTGACGCGCCCGTGGCCGACGTGCCGGACACGACGACCACGAAGCAGATGCACGAGGACCCAACGAAGCTCGAGCAGTCGGGCGAGCCGGATCGCGAGCGGACGCGCGGTGAGGGCGAGGGCTCGAAGGGCTCGAAGAAGGGGAAGTCGTAACTGATGGCGGCCCCCGCCCTCGCAGCTCGCGCTCGCCGCTTTGCTGCAAAGCGTCGCCTCGCTGTGTCCTCGGTCGCACCCGTAACCTTCGGCTACGAGCGCTCCCTGCGTCCGTGCGACGCTCGCTTTTCGCGTCCGTCGAGCACGATCTCCTCGGACGGTGACCGCTAATGCTCCTTCCTCGCAAGACGAAGTTC
>DASZKB010000149.1:0-7025 GCA_035947475.1 Gaiellaceae bacterium
GCAGACGCTCAGGAGGAGGTCGAGCTCGCTCTGCGCCGCCGAGCCCTCCTCGATCTTCTTCAGGATCTGAACCATCCAGCGCGTCCCCTCGCGACAGGGCGTGCACCGGCCGCACGACTCGTGCATGTAGAACTGGGCCACTCGGAGACCGAGCTGCACCATGCAGGCGCGGTCGTCGATCACTATCACCGCCCCCGAGCCGAGCATCGAGCCCGCGTCGGCCATGGAGGCCGAGTCGAGCGGCGTGTCGATCTCGCTCGCGGCGAGGACCGGGACGGAGGACCCTCCGGGGATGACGGCTTTGAGCTCGCGCCCGTCGGGGATGCCGCCGCCCAGGTCGTAGATGAGCTCTCTAAGCGGCGTCCCCAGCTCGAGCTCGTAGTTCCCGCCGTTGACGACGTTTCCGGACAGGGAGAAGAGGCGCGTCCCGGCGTCGCCTTCGACGCCGACCTTCGCGTACCCCTCGCCGCCGAGCTCGATCACCTTCGGCACGGTCGCGAGCGTCTCGACGTTGTTGATGAGCGTCGGCGAGGCGTAGACGCCGGAGATGGCGGGGAACGGCGGCTTCGTGCGCGGCCAGCCGCGCTTGCCCTCCAGCGACTCGAGCAGCGAGGTCTCCTCGCCGCAGATGTACGCGCCGGCGCCACGGTGGAGGACGATCGGGAGCGACCAGCCGGAGCCGAGCACGTTCGCGCCGGCGAGGCCGCGCGAGCGGGCCTCCTCGAGCGCGTCGCGGAGGACCTCGAACTCCGTCGTGTACTCGCCCCGGATGTAGATGAATGCGGCGTCCGCCTGGATCGCCCAGCACGCGATGAGGACGCCCTCGACGATCGCGTGCGGGATCCGCAGGATGATCTCGCGGTCCTTGAACGTGCCGGGCTCGGACTCGTCGGCGTTCGCGGTCAGATAGATCGGCTTGCCGGCCTGCTCGGGCTTCGGGAGGAAGCTCGCCTTGCGACCCATCGGGAACCCGGCACCGCCGCGGCCGCGCAGGTTGGCGGCGAGGAGCTCGTCGAGGACCTGCTGGGGCTCCATCCCGAGCGCCCTGCGGAGGGACTCGTAGCCGCCGACGCGCTGGTACTCGTCGAGCCGGGTGAGGTCGCGGCCCGCGGCGTCCTCGAAGAGGAGATGCCTAACGGCCACGAAGCTCCCTCACGATCGCACCGACGTCGGCGGGCTTGACCGGCTCCCGGTAGCGGTGGTCGACCGCCACCACGGGCCCCCACCCGCAGCCCCCGTAGCACTCGACCGTCCGGAGGGTGAACTCCCCGTCGGCGCTCGTGTCGCCGGCTCGGACGCCGAGCTCTCGCTCGAACGCCTCCACCACCTGCTGCGCGCCGAGGAGCGCGCACGAGACGTTCGTGCAGACCTCGACGACGTGACGCCCGACGGGCTCGAGGTGGTACATGTCGTAGAAGCTGGCGACCGCTTGGCAGTAAGCCGGTGTGAGCTCGAGGGCGTCCGCCACCTCGCGGAGAGCCTCGGGCGGCAGCCACCCGTAGCGCTCCTGCGCCAGGTGGAGAGCCGGCATGATCGCCGAGCGGCGCACCGGGTAGCGCTCGGCCACCTCCTGGATCTCGTCGTACAGGGAGCGCTCGCGCGAGGCCATCAGCGGTCGACGTCTCCCATCACCGGGTCCTGCGAGCCGAGGATCGCGATGAAGTCGGCGACGAGCGCGTCGCGCATGAGCGTCGCGGTGGCCTCGAGCGCGACGAACGAGGCCGAGCGGAACTTGACGCGCCAGGGCCGGGGACCGCCGTCCGAGATGAGGTAGCAGCCCATCTCGCCGCGCGGCGACTCGATCGCCACGTAGACCTCGCCCTCGGGCACGCGGTAGCCCTCCGTGACGATCTTGAAGTGGTGGATGAGGCTCTCCATCGAGGTGTGAAGCTCGTTTCGGGGAGGCAGGACGACTTTGCGGTCGTCGGCGATCCAGGGCGCGTCGCGCAGGTCTCCGAGCCGGTCGAGGCACTGCGCGATGATGCGCACCGACTCGCGCATCTCGTTCATCCGCACCTTGTACCGGTCGTAGACGTCCCCGTTTCGGTAGACGGGCACGTTGAAGTCGGCCTCGCCGTACGCGAGGTAGGGCTGCGCCTTGCGGAGGTCCCAATCGACCCCCGAGGCGCGCAGGATCGGCCCACTCTGGCCGAGCGCGATCGCGTCCTCCGCGGAGAGGAGCCCGATGCCTTTCGTCCGCTCGAGGAAGATCTGCTGGCGGTCGAGCATCGCCTCGTAGTCGTCGATCCGCTCCGGCATGACCGCGACGAACTTCCGGCACTCGTCGTAGAAGCCCGGCGGGATGTCCTCGGCGAGCCCGCCCGCCTGGAAGTAGCGCGTGTGCATCCGGTAGCCGGAGACGAGCTCGAAGAGGTCGAGGATCGCGTCGCGCTCGCGGAAGCAGAACCAGAACATCGTGATGGCGCCGAGCTCGAGCGCGCCCGTCCCGAGCCAGACGAGATGCGAGTGGATGCGGTTCAGCTCGCAGAGGAGGGTTCGCATCCAGACCGCCTTCGGCGGGACCTCGATGCCGAGGAGCTTCTCGACCGCGAGCACGAAGACGGCCTCGTTGTTCTGGTAGCCGAGGTAGTCGATCCGCGGCGGGTACGTGATCGCCTTCCAGTAGCTCTTCTGCTCCATGTTCTTCTCGAAACCGGTGTGGAGGTAGCCGATCTTCGCCTTGAGGCCGACGAGGCGTTCCCCGTTCAGGTCGACGATCACGCGCAGCACGCCGTGCGTGGACGGGTGGTTGGGCCCGAAGTTGACGGTGAGGACGTCGCCCGCCTCGGCGAGCTCGGGGTCGACCTCCATCTCCGTGGGGACGGGCGACGGGATCCGCGTCCCTTCGTAGACGCGCGGGCGCTCATCGACGGGCTCGCGCTCGAAGAGCGTCGTCCTCTCCTCGGGCGTGGTGGCCACTACTCCTCCTCCGAGAAGCGGACCGGCTCGCCGCCGAGCGGGTAGTCCTTGCGCAGCGGGTGGCCCTCCCAGTCGTCCTCCATGATGAGGCGCGTCAGGTTCGGGTGGCCCTCGATCCGGATCCCCATCATGTCCCAGGCCTCGCGCTCGTGCCAGTCGGCCGTCGGCCAGACCGAGACCACGCTCGGGAGGGGCTCGCCGTCGTCGCACCAGACCTGGAGGCGGAGTCGGGGCGCCTCCCGGGCACCCGGGACGAGCGCGAGCAGGTGGTACGAGACGGAGAAGCGCTTCGGCTTCGGCTCGGGGAGCTTCGACAGCCCCCAAGAGCCGGGCGCGTACACGTCGCGGCCGTCCTTCGAGCCCCAGTATCCGGCGACGCCCGGTCGCCCCCAGCCGAGGTAGTCGGCCGGCGAGATGTCCGAGAGGAAGTTGAAGCCGTGCTCGTCTCGGAGGTGGAACGCCGCTTCGAGCAGGCGCTCGCGCTCGACGACGACACTCGTCTCGCCGTAGGCCTCCCTCTCCTCGACGAAGCCCGGGACGGTCTCGTAGCTCAACCCTCGAGCTTCTCTTTCTGGAGCTCGTACGCGGGAGGGACGCCGGCTTTGATGCGCTCCTGAAGGCGGACGATTCCCTCCAGCACCGCTTCGGGCCGCGGCGGGCAGCCGGGGATGTAGATGTCGACGGGAACGATCTTGTCCACGCCCTGGACGACGGCGTAGTTGTTGAACATGCCGGCCGAGCTCGCGCACGCGCCCATGGCGATCACCCACTTCGGCTCGAGCATCTGGTCGTAGATCTGGCGGAACGGGGCCGCCATCTTGTGCGAGAGCCGCCCGGACACGATGAGGAGGTCGGCCTGGCGCGGAGACGAGCGGAAGACCTCGGCGCCGAAGCGGGCGACGTCGTACCGGGAGGAGACGATCGCCATCATCTCGATGGCGCAGCACGCGAGCCCGAATGTGTCGGGCCAGATGGAGCCGGCCTGCGCCCACGCGATCGCCTTGTCGACGGTCGTCAGCATGAGCCGGTTCTCGAGGTCCTCGACGCCGAGGTCGCGCTCGAACGCGCCCGGCTCCTTCTTCGTCATGAGGACGCGCTCGGACCCGAGGCCGTAGTCGGCGAGTCGCTTACCCCCGGCCGCCATAACGCCACTCCAAGGCGCCCTTCTTCCACACGTACACGTAGGCGATGGCCAGGATCGCGATGAAGAACCCGAACTCGGCGAGCGCGAACCAGCCGATCCGCTCGAGGACGACCGCGACCGGGTAGAGGAAGACGATCTCGATGTCGAAGACGATGAAGAGCATGGCCGTGAGGTAGAAGCTGACGGTGAACCTCTGCTTGCGCGGCGGCCCGGCCGAGACGCCGGACTCGAACGGAATGGTCTTCGCGCGCGGGCGCGCGACCGGCCTCGTCGCGAAGAGGAACGAGAACGCGATCATCGACAGCGGAATCGCGAGCGCGAAGAACGCGTAGACGAGAAACGGGAACCAGTCGGCCAGCGCGGCGAGAGTCACGCCTCGACCTTCTTCTCCGCGGCGAGCACCGAAAGAACTCCCTACCTAGCGGGGCACGGCCGGTGCGAATCTACCAGTGCCGAGGGGAGCCGCACAAGCGGGCGCACGGTCCGCGCCAAAAAACGCGCTGAGCAGGGAAGTTACGGCTGCAACGAGTGTTACAAAGTCGCCTGCGGCCGCCGCCGCGGCCGCTGGTAGAATCGTGTTCGCGATGGTCACTCTGACCGAGAAGGCGGCGAGCAAGATCAGAGAGCTCATGGCTGAGGAGCCGGAAGGCGAGATCGGCGTTCTCAGGGTTGCCATCCAGGGAGGCGGTTGCTCGGGGTTCCAGTACGCGCTCGGGTTCGACCGCGGCCCGCAGGACGGGGACGAGCAGGTCGAGATGCACGGCGTGCGGCTGGTCGTCGACCCGTTCAGCGCGCCGTACCTGCAGGGCTCCGAGATCGACTTCGTCGACGCCTTGATGGGCGCCGGCTTTGCGATCAACAACCCGAACGTCGTCGCGTCCTGCGGGTGCGGCTCCTCCTTCCAGGCGAAGGAGGGCGTCGAGGGGGAGCCGACGCACGCGCACTCCCACGCCGCCGGCGGCTGCGGCCCCGGCTGCGGCGTCTAAGCCGGAGCGCAGTAGGCGGCTAGCATCGGCGACGGCGTGAGCGACGTCGTCGACATCGCGATCCTCGGCGCCGGCCCGGCCGGCCTCGCGGCGGCGTACTACGCGGGCCACCGAGACGCGTCGGTCTGCATCGTGGAGAGCCTCGAGCAGCTCGGCGGCCAGGTCGCGGCCGTCTACCCCGAGAAGCACATCTACGACGTCGCCGGGCACCCGAAGATCCTCGGCCAGGACCTCGTCGATCTCTGCGTCGAGCAAGGACTCCAGTTCGGCGCGGAGGTGCACCTCGGCGAGGAGGTCCAGGATCTCAAGCGCCTCTCCCAGAACGGCGAGGAGGTTCTCGCCGTGACGACGAAGGCCGGGAAGACCTTCCTGAGCCGGGCGCTCGTCATCACCGCCGGCCACGGCGCCTTCGAGCCGCGGAAGCTCGAGATCGAAGGCCTGGACGAGTGGGAGGGTCGCGGGCTCCACTACTTCGTGAAGCAGAAGGACGCCTTCCGCGACAAGTCGTGCGTCATCGTCGGAGGCGGCGACTCGGCGCTCGACTGGACGCTCGGGCTCCAGGACACCGCGCGGCTTCCGATCAAGCTGGTGCACCGCCGGGAGCGCTTCCGCGCGCTCGAGACGTCGGTCAACGAGGCGAGACGGCTCGCCGAGGAGGGAAAGGTCGACATCCACGCCTCGTCGGAGGTGCGCGAGATCCGCGGCGACGGCCATGTCGAGGCGGTCACGATCGAGCACACCGCGAGCGGCGAGAAGCTCGAAGTGCCTTGCGACGCCCTCATCCTCCTCCTCGGCTTCCACTCCCACCTCGGGTCGATTGCCGAGTGGGGTCTCGAGCTGCACGGCAAGCGCCAGATCAGGGTCGACCCGGCCACGATGGAGACCTCCCTCGAGCGCGTGTACGCGGCCGGCGACGTCGCCGGCTACGACGGCAAGATCACGCTCATCTCCGTTGGGTTCGGCGAGGCGGCGATCGCCACGAACAACGCGATCGCGAAGATTCGCGGCGAGAAGGTTCAGCCGAAGTACTCAACCGATTAAGGCCTCGCGTTTTGCGAGGAGGGCCGATCGGGCATACCTCCGGCGGTTTCCGTCAAAGGAGGGACAGGGTGCCGACCTGGCTCTGGATCGTGATCATCGTCCTCATCATCCTCGCCCTCTTGGGCTTCTTCGGGCGGGGGCGCTTCTAGCCGGGCCGACCGGCGGCAAGGATGTAGGCCAGTAGGGCCGCATAGTCGCGGTCTCCCCACCCGGCCGTCTCGGCGTCCGCGAGCCATGACCGCGCGGCGGGCGCGAGCCGGAGCTCCGCGCCTGTCGCCGCAGCCGCGTCCGCGATCAGGTCGGCGTCCTTGAGGGCGAGCGAGAGCGAGAACCGCGGCGGGTACTCGCCGCTTTCGATCGCGTCCCGGCGCCGCTCCGCCTGGGCCGCGAGGGGCGTGCCCGCGAGCACCTCGTAGGCGGCCCGCCGCTCGAGCCCGAGCCGGTCGGCGAGAGCGAGCGCCTCTCCGAGGAGCGCGAGGCTCCCGAAGAGCGTGCTGTTCGCGACGAGCTTCGCGCTTGCACCAGCGCCGAGCGGGCCGACGTGGATCGGCGAGCCCAGCACCTCGAGCAGCGGCGTCCAGCGCTCGACGAGCGAAGCGTGGCCGCCGACGAAGATCTTGAGCGAGCCGGACTCGGCCTCGTTGAGGCTTCCCAGGACGGGCGCGTCGAGAAGCTCGGCCCGTCCGCGGACGGCATCGGCGAGCTCGGAGACGGCCGTCGGCCCGACCGTGGACATCTCGATCACCGTCGTCCCCGTGCGCGCGCCCGCGGCGATACCGTCGCGGCCGCGCGTCACCGCCCGCAGGGCTTCGGGGTCCGCGACCATCGTGATGACGGCGTCGGCTCGCCGGGCGGCGGCCGCCGGGCTCTCCGCCGTAACGGCGCCCGCCTCGATGAGCGCGGCGGCGCGCTCGCGCGTCCGATTCCACACCGTG
>DASZKB010000150.1:0-5295 GCA_035947475.1 Gaiellaceae bacterium
CCGGTCGCGAGCGCGACGCCGGCGCTGCCGGCGAGCGCCGCCGAGCAGGCGACGCCCAGTACGAGGAGCCTGTGCCGCAGGTACTTCACGCCTCCCACAGTGTCCGGCGGCTCTCGCGGACGCGCATCCCCCGAAAGCGGCAGCTCGCAGCGCCCGACCGCGCGGAGGCGGGCGGCCGGGCTCGTCTGCTTTCATGCCGAGCGACCTCTCGTCATGCGCGCGATCCTCATTCTCGACGGCGAGCCCACCTTCCGGCCCTACCCCTTCCGGCCCACCCTCGACGGGCCGCTTGCGCGCGCCGTCGAGGACGCCACGGGCGTGATCGACCGAACGCCTGCCTACTTCAACGGCCCGATCGCGTTCTCGCACGGGATCTCCCGTGAGGGGGCGATTCTCCGGCGGGCGGGCCGCTACGCGGAGGCGCTCGTCGTCTTCGAGGAGCCGTCGCTCGCCTACCGGCTCGGCTTCGCGCTCGGCGTCCAGCTCTTCGTCGAGCGGCCCGAGGGCGCCGTTCTCTTCCAGCGGCGCGGGGCCAGCACCGGACGCGATCCGCTCCTCTGGACGGCGTCGGCGTCAGGGGGCCTGCGGCCCGACCAGGAGCCGCGTGCGGCGATCCTCGCCGACGCGGCCGCCGAGATCGGGCTCGCGGAGAACGAGCTGGAGGGCCTGAAGGCGATCGCCGTCTGCGCGAACGACGACACCGGCTCGACGCTCGTCGTGTATTACGCGACCCTCGGCGAGAACGCCGAGCCGACGCCCGACGCCGCGCGGGTCGATCAGCTCTACTGGGCCCGCCAGCCGGGCGAGGTCGGGGGACAGGTCTCGAGCGACACGCTCGCGTGCTGGGAGGCGCTCGAGCGGTGGCGTGAGCGGGACGGCGCACCACCGATCGGGGGATAGACCACCGATAGGGGGATACCCCCGCGCGCGCGTGCGACCGATGCTCCTAACGAGCCGGATGGGCAACGAGAAGAAGAAGGTCGACGAGACCGAAAAAGGCTTCGGCACAGGGCTGCGCGCGCAGCTCGAGCGCCGCCGTGACACCGTTCCCGTCGAGGCTCCGGCCGCCCCCTCCGAGGAGGAGCTGGCGGCCGCGCACGCGCTCGCCGAGGCACCCGCGAACGGCGGCGCCGACGACGCGCAGATCGAGGCCGTCCGGGCCGAGCTCGCGGCCTCGCTGGCACGCGAGCACGACCTCCGCGCGGCGCTGAGCGACCAGCTCGAGGCCCGCGAGCACGAGCTCGACCTCGAGCGGGAGTTCGCGACCCGCGCCGCCGAGATCGACGGGCGCGCCGCCAAGGTGGCAGCCGCGCAAGCGGACCTCGAGGAGCGAGAGCGCCGCCTCGCCGCGAAGCTCGAGGCGGTCAAGGAAGACGAGCGCCGTCTCAGCGACCTGCGCGCGCGCCTCGATCGTGACGAGGCGCTGAACGCGGAGCGGGAACGCGAGATCGAGGCGACGATTCGCGAGCTCAAGGAGGCCGACCGCGAGCGCTCCAAGGGCGCGTCGGAGCTCTCGAAGCAGGCGAGCACGATCGCCGACCGCGAGAAGAAGCTCGCGCGCGCCGAAGCGGCGCTTGCCTCGCGCGAGGCCGAGTCCAAAGGCCGGCTAGAGGCCCGCGAACGGGCGCTCGCGGACCGCGAGGCGGCCGCGCGGGCGCAGGAGAAGCAGTTTTCGAGCCGCGAGCAGGACCTCGCCGCCCGCGAGCGCGAGCTTGCCCGGGAAGCCTCTCGGGTCTCGGCACGCGACGAGGCGCTCGGCGAGCGCGAGGCGGAGCTCCTGGCGAAGCAGGAGCGCCTGCGCGCCGACGCCAACCGCCTGGAGCGCGATCTCTCCGGCCACGGGAAGGCCGCGAAGGAAGCCCTCGAGCGCCTGGCGGAGGTCGACCAGCGCGAGCTCGACCTCGCGGCGCGGGAAGCTGATTTCACCCGCCGCGAGAGCGCGCTCCTACGGGGCGAGGCCGAATTCAAGCGCGGGCGCGAGCTCGAGGAGCTCGAGGCGCGCCTCGCCGAGCGCGAGCGCGCCGTCACCGAGCGCGAGGCGGACCTCGAGAGCCACGAGTCCGTCGCGGAGTCCGAGAAGAAGCGCCTCGACCGCCGCGAGAAGCGGCTGAGCGAGATGGAGGACACCCTTCGCGAGCGCGTACGCGAGATGGACGAGCGGGAGGGCGTGCTGGAGCAGCGCGAGGCGACCGCCGAAGCCGACATCACGATCCGCGAGGACAAGATCGAGCGGCGCGAGACCCGTGTGGCCGAGCTCGAGGAGAAGCTCAGCCAGAAGGAGGCCGAGCTCGCCACCTACGTTGCGCAGGTGCAGGGCGAGCTCAAGCGGCGCGAGTCCGAGTGGTGGCAGAAGGTGACCGGCGAGGGCGCCGGCAAGCCGGCCGGCAAGCCCGGCAAGTAAGCCCCGGTCCGCCTCTCACCCGTCATACTCACGTCCTCGTGACGCTGCCGGAGAGCGCCCGCGCGCTGGTCGAGTCAGGGGCGCTGGCGCACCTGGTCACGATCAACCGAGACGGAAGCCCGCAGGTGAGCTGCGTGTGGGTCGGGCTCGACGGTGACGAGATCGTCTCCGGGAACCTGCCCCGCCAGGTGAAGCATCGGAACATCGAGCGCGACCCGCGTGTCGCCCTCTCGCTCGAGGGAACGGTCATCAACGAGTACGGCCTCAAGGAGTACCTCGTCGTCCACGGCCGCGCCCGGATCGAGGAGGGCGGCGCGCCGGAGCTCCTCCAGCGGCTCGCCCGCGTCTACCTCGGGCCGGACGTCACGTTCCCGCCCATGCCGGACCCGCCGCCCGGCTTCGTGACCCGGATCACCGCTGAGCGAATCGGCGGCGTCGGCCCCTGGGCGAGCCGCGACTGAGGCGGTCGGGCGCTGGGGCGCCGCTCGCAAGGGAGGCAAGCGAGCGGGCGCGAGACAGTGCGAAGAGAACGGCGAGCGCCCGCGAGCGCAGGATCGTGCCGCGAGCGGCGGCAGACGCGGGCGGAGCCGCGCTTCGCCCGGTGGGAGCCGCGCCGGCCAGCGGCTCGACCGCTAGAAGACTCGGCTGAGGTTGAGAAGCGCCGGCCCGAGGATGACGAGGAACATCGACGGGAAGATGAAGAGGGCCGTCGGGAAGAGCATCTTGATCGGCGCCTTCATCGCCTTCTCTTCGGCAGCGGCCTGACGACGCAGGCGCGTGTCGGCCGCCTGCACGCGCAGGATCCGGCCGAGCGAGATGCCGAGCTGGTCGGCCTGGATGATCGCGCGGACGAAGGCGGCAAGCTCGGGCGCGTCGACCCGCTCCACCATCTTCTTGAGCGCGTTCTCACGGCTCTCGCCGATCCGCATCTCGCTGAGGGCAAGCGCGAACTCCTCGACGAGCGGCCCCTGCATGTGCTCGGTCACCTTGGCGACCGCGCCGTCGAAGCCCATGCCCGCCTCGACGCTCACGGCGAGAAGATCCAGCGCGTCCGGAAGCTCGGCGCGAACCTCCTCCCGCCGGCTCCGCGCCTTCATGGCGACGAAGACGTCGGGCAGGAAGAAGCCGATCACCCCGAGCAGGAGGGCGAGGAAGACGCTCGCCTTCGGGCCGAACGCCGTCGCGCCGACGAAGATGGCCGCGAGGGCGCCCCCGCCCGCGAGCATCCCCTTCGAGGCGAGGAACCCCGTCGGCGAGACCCTTCGCCCCATGCCGGCCCCGAGGAGCTTGCGGTTCACCGAGTCGAGGCTCGCCTTGGGGTTCATGCGCAGGACGGCGCGGGCGAGGCCTGTCTTCATCGGCGTCACTGCGCGCTCGCGGAAGCTGCCCTGCGTGATCCCGAACATGGGGCCGCTCCGCGACGCACCGTAGTTCGCGGCCCGCCGGATCGAGCCGACCCTCTCTCGAGTCGGCGCCGTGACCACCTCGCCGACGAGGAAGACGGCGAAGGCCAGCGAGACGATTGCGAGACCTAGCACGAGCATGCCATCACCCCTTGAACGAGACGATCTTTCTCAGCATGAGCGAGCCGATCGTCATCATGAAAAGCCCGATCACGATCAGCTTGTGACCGGTGGACGTGTGGAACAGCGGCTCCATGTACTGCCGGTTCAGGAGCGAGATCGCAAACGCGATGAAGAAGGGCAGGCCGACGAGCACGTAGGCGGACATCCGCCCCATCGCGGTCAGACCCTTGATCTTCCGGGCGAACTGCTGCCGCTGGCGCACGGTGTCGGCGACCATGTCGAAGAGCCCCGCGAGGCTTCCGCCGACCTGGCGCTGGATCGCGACGGCGTTGATCACGAAGTCGAGGTTCTTGGAGCCGATCCGCTCGGCCATGTCGGAGAGCGCCTCGTCCATCGGGCGGCCGAGCCGCGTCTCCGTGAGGACGCGCTTGAACTCCTTCGCGGCCGGTTCGTCGGCCTCGTCGACGACGTTCTGCATGGCCATCCTGAAGCTGTGGCCGGCCTTGAGGGCGGCGGCCATGGTGACGAGCAGGTCCGGCAGCTGGTTCTCGAAGGCCTTCAGCCGCTTGCGCGCCTTGAAGGCCACGAACCCGTACGGGGCGAGCGCTCCCCCGAGCATGCAGCCGATGATCGCGAACGACGGGAGCGCGGAAACTGCCGCGATCATTCCCGCGGCGAACGCGCAGCCGAGCATGATGTAGACGAACTCGACGGTGCGAAGGGGCAGGTCGGCGCGTTGGAGCGTCCACTGGAGCTTCTTCCAGTAGCGGCGGTGGCCGAACGTGTTCTCCGTCGCCTTGAAGAGCCCGGCAGCGGCTGCGAGCCGGTCGCGGTCGTCGGACGGCTTGACGGCCCGGGCGTGGGCGGCGATGTGCGGGTTGACGCGCCGCCGGAGCCAGGCGCCCTTCGGCGATGCGAAAGCGAGGGCCGCAGCGAGGAGGACGCAGAAGCCGACGATGAAGCCGAGGAGAAGCGCCGCCCACGCGCTCTCGTAGAGAAACGACGGGAGGAGGCCGGAGGGCTGGGCGCCGAAGGTCTCCGCGTCGCCGGGAATCGCGAGACGGGCCTTCGCCGTCTCACCCGCCAGGGACGCTTCGAGAGTCCGCTCCTCGCCGGGGCGGGCGGCCGTGAAGTACTCGACGCGCCAGGTGCGCTGGAGCTCGGCGGCGATCGAGGCGTAGACGGAGTTGAGGTCGGCGCTCGAAGCGGCACCGAAGTACGTCCCGCCCGTCTCGCGCGCGACGCGCTGCAACGGCTCGGGCGAGAACTGGCCGCTCTCGATCCCGATCGGGTAGACGACCGCGCCGGCCTTGCGCGCGGCCGCGATCACCTCGGCGGGAGACGCCTCGCTCGAGACGTCGCGCCCGT
>DASZKB010000151.1:0-4006 GCA_035947475.1 Gaiellaceae bacterium
GACGACGAGATCCTCGCCGAGCTACGGGAGTCGGCCGAGCGCCTCGGCCGCTCGCCGACATGCGCGAGTTCGGCGCCGACCCGCAGACGAACGTGCACCCGCGGACCGTCATCGAACGGTTCGGGACCTGGAACGCCGCGAAGCGCGTCGCCGGTCTCGCGCCGCGCCGCTTCGCGACCCGCGCCGACCTGATCGCGCAACTGCGCGCGCTCGGCGACGAGCTCGGTCGGACGCCAAGCGGCGCGGACCTGCAGGCGAGGCGCGACACGATGCCGTCGAAGTCGCTCTACTGGCACGTCTTCGGGTCGCTCGCGGACGCGCTTCGCGAGGCCGGGTTCGACGTCCCCGATCAGGGAGAGCGTCGCGAGCGCGCCATCGAGCACGGCGCGCGGCTGGCACGGGAGCTCGGCCGGCTTCCGCGCTTCACGGATTGGGCGGCCGCCCGTCAGTCGGACCCCGCCATGCCGAGCGAGTGGCAGGTCTACAGGCTCGTGTCCGCGCACGGGCGCTGGAGCGGATTCCAGTTCCTCGTCCGCGAGCGGCTTGCCGAGACGGGTGTCGAGGTGGCGCCCGACGGGCGCGTGACGGCGCCTACCGTGCGCCCGCAGGCGCCGCGATCACGGCGAGGCGCGCGAGACACGAGACGCGCTCCTCGGGAGCGCGCACGGCGGGGAGGAGCTGCTCGGTGAAGCTCCGGTCGGGCCGGAAGGACTCGCTGCGCACGACGGCTCCGCGCGCGGCCGCGACGAGGGTCCCTTCCGGAACCTCGCGCTTCCGGAGCCGAACGCCGACGTAGCGCTCGACGACCTCGAGCGCGTCGCCGGTCGAGGCGAAGAAGAACTCCTCGGAGCCGGTCCCGATCCAGAGAGGACGGCCCATCCCGCGCGCGGCGAAGACGACGTCCGGGATGCGGGCATCGAGCCAGGCGCTCGCCATCGAGCCGTAGAGCTCCTCCAGCACCGCGCCACGGCTCCCGCGCTCCTCGACGAGAGCGAAGATCGCTTCCGAATCGACGCTCATCTCCGCGTCAGCTCGCTCGAACCCGTGCCGCGCGAAGATCTCCTCGTCGTTGGCGATGATCCCGTTGTGGATCCCGACCACGCTCCCGTGCCGGATGGGGTGGTTGTTGGCCTCGAGCGTGGGATGGCCCTTCGTGTAGTCCCGGACGTGGACGAGCGCCTGCGTCGCCTCCGCCGGGACGCTGATCCGGTCGAGAAGTCCGCTCGCGCCCGTCCGCTGCTTGTGCACCGTCAACGGCACGTCCGGGCCGCGGTAGGCATACCCGGCGGCGTCCGACCCGCGCTCAGCGATCGCGCTCAGGAGCGTCTGGGCGGCGAGGGTGCGGTCGAGGCGGCTCTTCGAACTGAAGCTATAACCAGCGATTCCGCACATACGACCCTCACCTGATCCTAAACGAAGTTCCAGACGGCGACGGCTGGAACCGCACGCCGAGACCACTCTCAGATCTCGGTTCTCCGCTCGCGCGCTGAATCCCTCCGAGGGGGGTTGCACCCGTTTCGAGCCGCCGCCGATACGAACGGGGTGGAACAGCACCTTCGCGACCTGCCGGACCCGGAGCCCAATTCGCAAAGCGCGGCCACGGACGACGATGCTCGTCTCGAGCTAGTCCCGCCGCACGCGCCCGGTCCCGACGTCGTCGCGGATGAGGTCGCGGAGGAGGAGGAGGAAGAGGAGGAGGAAGAGAACGCGGCGGATGCTGACGGCGACGGGAACGCCGCCGCTCCCGCGACGCAGGACCCGCTCAAGCTCTACGTCAGGCAGATCGGCGACGGCCCGCTCCTCACCCCCGCGGAGGAGCGCGAGCTCGCGCGCCGCAAGGACGAGGGCGACGAGAAGGCGAAGCGGCAGCTCATCGAGGCGAACCTCCGCCTCGTCATGTCGATCACCCGCAACTACATGAACTCGGGCGTCCCGCTTCTCGACCTGATCCAGGAGGGGAACCTCGGCCTCATCCGGGCCGTGGAGAAGTTCGACTACAAGATGGGGTACAAGCTCTCGACGTACGCGACCTGGTGGATCCGCCAGGCGGTCACGCGCGCGATCGCCGACCAGGGACGAACGATCCGGCTGCCCGTGCACGTGGTCGACCAGGTGCGACGGGTGACCCGCGCCCGCCGCGTTCTCACGCAGCGGCTCAACCGCGACCCGCTGCCCGAGGAGATCGCAGCCGAGAGCGGCTTCGAGCTCAAACGCGTGAACGAGCTGCTCGACCTGGTCGAGGATCCGGTCAGCCTCGAGACGCCGGTCGGGGACGGGGACTCCAACTACGGGGACATGCTCGAGGACGTGAACTCGGAGCAGCCCGACGCCGTGCTCGCCGAGGCGCTCCGCGGGAACGAGCTCATCGCCGCGGTGAACAGCCTCAACGACCGCATGCGCCACGTCATCGAGCTTCGCTTCGGCCTCGCGGGCTCGCCGCCGCGCACGCTCGAAGAGGTCGGCGCTGAGCTCGGCGTGACGCGCGAGCGCGTCCGCCAGCTCGAGTCGCGGGCCTTGCGCGAGCTCCAGGCCGCCGCTCCCGAGCTTCGCCTCTACCTCCGCACCGAGTAGCGCCGCGTTCGCGCGGCTACTGTGGAGGCAGCCGTGTTCGTCGACGTCCACTCGCACGTGATCCCGTCGGGCGACGACGGGGTCAGTTCCGTGAGCGAGGGGCTCGACCTCTGCCGGCAGGCGGCGGAGCGGGGGACGAGCGTCCTCTTCGGGACTCCGCACGTCTGGCCGCACGACCCGATGACGCCCGGGCGTGAGGAGGCGGTCCGCGCTTCGCACGCCGCGATGGCACCCCAGGCGGCGGAGTTCGGCCTCGATCTCAGGGTGGGGTTCGAGCTGACGCCGGCGACGCCGCTCCTCGAGCACGATCCGCACCGCTACCGGCTGGGGGATCTCCCGGCCGTGCTGATGGAGCTTCCGTTCGCGGGGCCGCTCGGCCTGGCCGAGCGGCTTGCCGAGCACATCGAGGCCGCGGAGCTGACGCCCGTCATCGCGCACCCCGAACGAGCCGACGCCATCCTCGACGACCCGGCGCGCGCCGAGGCGCTCGCCGAGCGCGGCTGGCTCCTCCAGGTCAACGCCACCAGCCTGCTCGGCTACCACGGCGACGACCGGGAAGCGCTCGCGTGGTGGCTGGTCGAGCGCGGCCTTGTCGCGATCGTCGCGTCGGACGGCCATCGCCAGGCGCGCCCGCCGTTTCTCGACGACGCGCACCGGGCAGCCCGCGAACGGCTCGGCGACGAGGCGGCCGATGCCCTCTTCGACGGGTCGCGGCTTCCGCGGCTAGCGGCTGCCGACGCTGTCGATCTCGCGAAGCGACGATAGCCGCGAGAGCGACTCGACCTCGATCTGACGGACGCGCTCGCGCGTGATCCCGAGCCGGCGCCCGATGTGCTCGAGCGTATGCGGCTCCTCGCCGCCGAGCCCGTAGCGAAGCTCGAGCACCTGCCGGTCGCGGTCGGGAAGCGAGTCGAGCGCCCGGCTGAGCGCCTCCCTGCGCATGCGCCGTTCGACGTCCTCCTCCGGGAGCGGATCGTCGCCGGCCACGAGGTCGCCGAACACCGCGTCCTCCTGCTCGCCGATCGGCTGATCGAGACTCGTCGAGGCGCGCGCGGCCGCCTGCACCTCGAGCGCCTGGTGAAGCGGGAGGCCCGCCTCGGCGGCGATCTCCTCGAGCGTCGGCTCCCGGCCGAGTTGCGTGAGCAGATAGCGCTCGGCGCGGTGCATCTTCTGCATGCGCTCGACGACGTGGACGGGCACGCGGATCGTGCGGGCCTTGTCGGCGATCGCGCGGGCGACCGCCTGGCGGATCCACCAGGTCGCGTAGGTCGAGAACTTGAGGCCGCGCTGCCACTCGAACTTCTCGACGGCGCGGATGAGGCCGAACATGCCCTCCTGGATGAGATCGAGGAACGGAAGCCCCTGATTCCTGTAGTTCTTCGCGATCGAGACCACGAGGCGGAGGTTGCATTCGATCATCCGCCGCTTCGCCGCC
>DASZKB010000152.1:0-8522 GCA_035947475.1 Gaiellaceae bacterium
CCATGGCCGGCGGTGCAGGACTCGTCGCCCACGCTCAAGCTCGGCGCCGGGGAGGTCGAGCATCGGCTAGAGCAGCACCGGCGGGAGCTGACCGGCTACTGCTACCGGATGCTCGGCTCCCCGTTCGAGGCCGAGGACGCCGTCCAGGAGACGCTTATCCGAGCCTGGCGGGCGCTCGACCGCTTCGAGGGACGCGCCGAGCTGCGCTCGTGGCTGTACCGGATCGCGACGAACGTCTGCCTCGACATGCTGAAGGGCCGCGAGCGGCGGGCACGTCCGATGGATCTCGGGCCCGCTCGCGAGCCCGAAGCGGCCAACCTCAACGCGCTGCCCGAGCTCACGTGGATCCAGCCGATTCCCGACGCCGCCGTCGCTCCGGCGGAGGCCGACCCCGCCGACGTCACGGTCGCGCGCGAGACGATTCGGCTCGCCTTCGTGGCCGCCCTCCAGCACCTTCCGCCTCGGCAGCGAGCGGTGCTGATCCTCTGCGAGGTCCTGCGCTGGAAGGCGTCGGAGGTCGCGGAGCTCCTCGGGACGAGTGTCGCGTCCGTGAACAGCGCGCTGCAGCGGGCCCGGGCGACGCTCGAGGCGAGCAACGTGAGCGCGACGGAGACGTCTCCCTCGGTCGACGAGGCGGACGCCGCGCTCCTCGCCCGCTACGTCCAGGCGTTCGAGCGCTACGACATCGACGCCCTAACGGCGCTGATCCACGAGGACGCGACGCAGTCGATGCCGCCGTACGACCTCTGGCTCCGCGGCCGCGACGACATCTTCCGATGGTGGCTCGGGCCGGGGATCGAGTGTCGCGGCTCGCGAGTGATTCCGACGCTGGCCGCGAACGGCGCGCCGGCGTTCGGGCAGTACAAGCCGAGTGCAAACGGCGGCGGCTACGAGCCGTGGGCCCTCCAGGTGCTCGAGGTGTCCGACGGCCGGATCGCCGAGCTCACCTTCTTCCTCGACACCGAGACCCTCTTCCCGCTCTTCGGCCTGCCCGCCCGACCCGACGCGTAGCCGCGTCGACGCGGCGCAGACGCCGCTAGCTCTCGAGCGCGCTCGGGTCCATCCAGACCAGCTCCCAGATGTGCCCGTCGGGGTCCTGGAAGCTCCGCGAGTACATGAAGCCCTGGGCGATCGCGTCGTTCGCAGGCGAGCCGCCCGCCTCGAGTGCAGTGTCGGCGAGGCGGTCGACCTCGTCTCGGCTCGCCGCGGAGAACGCGACGATGGCCTCGGTCTGGGACGTCGCGTCCGCAAGCTCCTTGGCCGTGATATCCGTTGCCATCGAAGGCCTCCTTGCGGTCGCTGTTCGCACCTAATCTGACTGCGGTCGGTCCGAGAATTCATCGTTTGAGGCTCGCGCGGGACCCGCCCGCGCGGAAAGGAGAGAAGAGATGGGACAGCCAGTCGTCCACTTCGAGGTCATCGCGAAGGACGCGCCCAAGCTGCAGCGCTACTACGCCGACCTCTTCGGGTGGGAGATCGACTCGAACAACCCGGTCAACTACGGCATCGTGGCGCGCGAAGGCAACGTGAACGCCGCCGGGGTCGGCATCGGCGGCGGGATCGGCGCGGGGCCCGAGGGATACCCGGGGCACGTGACCTTCTACGTCGAGGTGCCCGACGTCGAGGCGGCCCTCGCGAAAGCCGAGAGCCTCGGCGGGTCGCGGATGATGGGCCCGGAAACCGTCTTCGAGGGCACCGAGATCGGCCTCTTCACCGACCCCGAGGGCCACGTCGTCGGGGTGGTCAGGTCGGAGTCGTAGACGACCGGCGCGGGCCGTCGGGAAGGACGTCGTTCAGTCCCATGAACGCGACGAGGTCGAGAAGCTCGTCCGAGGCGTGACGTAGGCGGACCTGGCACCCGTGCCGCCGCGCGGCGAGCTGCAGGCGCGCGAGGGCGTCGACCGTGACGGCGTCGGGCTCGATGCCGCTCACGTCGCAGAGCGCGACGCTCGCCCGGCTCGCTTGCAGGAGAGCGCAGACACGCTCGCAAAGCCCTGGGAGATCGGCACGAGTGATGGGGCCGCCGATTGCGAAGGCGATCGTCGTCGGCGCTGAGACCCCCATCGAACCGTAGACCGCGGAGCCCGCCGTAACTCATCGGCGGCCGGGCCGATGAGTTCTCGGCGCCGCCGCCGTCTAAGCGTCGAGATGAACCGACACGAAGGCCGAAAGGAAAGAACCTCATGACGTTCGCGGACAACCGCGCCCGCTGGCTCGCGCTCTACGTTCTCTGCCTGGGAGATCTCATGATCGTCCTCGACGGGACGATCGTGAACGTCGCGCTCCCGTCGATTCGCGACGACCTCGGCTTCTCGCAGACGTCGCTGGCGTGGGTCGTGAACGCCTACCTCCTCACGTTCGGAGGGTTTCTGCTGCTCGGCGGGCGGCTCGGTGACCTCTTCGGTCATCGCCGGCTCTTTCTCGCGGGCATCGCCCTCTTCACGGTCGCGTCGCTCGCGTGCGGGCTCGCGAACTCGCAGGAGCTCCTCGTGATCGCGAGAGCGGTGCAAGGGATCGGCGGCGCGGTCGTCTCGGCCGTCGCGCTCTCGCTCCTCCTCATGATCTTCACCGAGCAGGGGGACCGCGCCAAGGCGATGGGCGTCTTCGGTTTCGTTCTGTCCGGCGGCGGCGTGATCGGTGTGCTCGCCGGCGGCATCCTCACGGACGCGCTCAGCTGGCACTGGATCTTCCTGGTCAACCTTCCGGTCGGGGTGCTGGTTTACGCGCTCTCGCTTCGGCTTCTGCCGAAGGAGAGCGGCGCCGCGGCGAGCGGCCGCGTCGACGCTGCGGGCGCGGTCACGGTGACCGCCTCGCTCGTGCTCGCCGTCTACGCCATCATCAACGGCAACGAGGCGGGGTGGACCTCCGTGCGAACGCTCGGCGTTCTCGGCGCCGCGGCCGCGCTCCTCGCGGCCTTCCTCGCGATCGAGGCGCGGGTGGCCTCGCCGCTCATGCCGCTCGGGGTCTTCCGGAACCGGAACCTCTCGACGGCGAACGTCCTCGGCGTCTTCATGGCGGCGGGCATGTTCGCGTACTTCTTCTTCTCGGCGCTCTACCTTCAGCTCGTGCTCGGCTACAGCCCGCTCGAGGTCGGTCTCGCGTACCTTCCCGGCACCGTCGTGTGGGGAGCCGCGTCGCTCTTTCTCTCCGACCGGCTCGTGATGCGCTTCGGCATAAAGCCGCCGCTCGTGGCCGGGCTCGCGCTCATGACGGTCGCACTCGTCCTCCTGGCACGGACGCCGGTGGACGGCAACTGGCTGGTCGACATTCTTCCCGCCACCATCGCGGTGGGCCTCGGCGCCGGGATCGCGTTCAACCCGATCCTCCTCGCGGCGATGAGCGGAGTCGCGCAGGAGCAGGCCGGACTCGCGTCGGGCGTCGTCAACACGGCCTTCATGATGGGAGGCGCGGTCGGTCTCGCGGTCCTCGCGAGCCTCGCTGACTTCCGGACGGAGAGCCTGGTCGAGTCGGGCGACGGCGCGCTCGCCGCTCTGAACGGCGGCTACCACGCAGCGTTCGTCCTCGGCGCCGTCTTCATCGTCGCCTCCGCCGCCGTCGGGTGGGCGCTGCTCCGGGTGGACACGCCGAGCGCGGAGACGGCCGAGCATGCCGTCGGCCCCCCGGCCACCGCCGAGGCCGACTGAGGCTCGTGCTCCACGTCATTCGCCGCGACGAGCTCTCGGCGAGCCGGACGCGAACCATGGAGCTCGAAGGCGTCGAGATCGTCTGCGTCCACATGGTCACGAGATGGCTCTGACAAGAGCCGGCCGCTTGCTCTTCTAGATTCCTCTCCCATGCCCGCCGCGCTCGCCTTGCGACGCCTCGCCGTCGTCTGGGCGTCGGCGCTCTCCGGCGTCCTCATCGTCGCGGCCTTCTTCCTCGACCCCGACATCGGCGCCTCGGGCCGCGAGCTGGCGCGCGAGTATGCCGAGAATCCGGGCCGGATTCAGCTCTCGGCACTGAGCCTGCGCTTCGCCTTCGCGCTCCTCGTCCTGCCGTCCTTCGCGCTGATCCGGGCCGTCCGTGAGCGCGGTGCGTGGCTGGCGAACGTCGCCGGCGTGTGCGCCGTCCTCGGGATGACCACGCTCCCCGGGTTCCTCCTCGTCGACTTCTATGACGTCGCGATCTACGGCGAGCTCGGGGGCGACGCCTGGCAGGCCGTCACCGACCGCCTCGAAGAGCTCCCGGGTGCCACTTTCATGTTCGTGACCGGCTTCTTCGGTTTCTTCCTGACGCTTCCGCTCGCGCTCCTGGCGGCCTGGCGCGCGCGCCTCCTGCCCTGGTGGCCGGCGCTCGTAGTGTCCGCCGGCCAGGTAGCCGCGCAGGCGATCCCCGGCGGCTTCGGCCTGCTGCTGATGGCGGCGTCCCTGGTCGCGCTCACGTATGCGCTTCGGCAGGTCGACTGGGGCTCGTAAGCCGCGAGCGGCCAGACGATGAGAAGCGGCCCGGTCGACCCTCGTCTCGTCTCAGCGCTGCGCGAGCAGCTCGCGATGCGCCGCCGCCTGCTCGGGGCAGGCGCGACGCACGTCGGCTGGAAGCTCGGGACGGGCGAGCGCGAGAGCATCGGCGGGGAGATCGCGGTCGGCCACCTCACCTCTGCGACCGGCCTCGACTCCGGGGCGACGTACGAAGCCGGCCCGGCTGACGCCGAGTTGCACGCGGATGCCGAGCTCGCGGTCGAGGTCGGTCGGGGGCTCGAGCCCGGCGCGGACGCGCCGTCGATCCGGCGAGCGATCACGGGGTATGCCGCTGCCCTCGAGCTCGTCGACCTTGCGCGCGTTCCCGGCGAGCCTGAATCGATCGTCGCCGGCAACGTGTACCACCGCGCGTTCGCGTTCGGCCCGTGGCGGGCGGAGCTCCCAGGCGAGACCGAGGAGGCCCGCCTCCTCGTCGACGGCGTCGAGCGCGCGCGCGGTCGCCTCGAGGCGAACGTCTTCGAGCGGCTCGTTGCGGCCGCCCGCCTTCTCGGGGCGGTCGGCGAGCGCGTGTCGGCCGGCGACCGCATCATCACCGGGCTGGTCGTCCAGGTCGGCGCCGAGCGCGGCCGGGAGATCGCCGCCGATCTCGGTCCTCTCGGCGCCGCTCGCCTCGCCGTCGGTCCTTAGCGCGCGACCGTCGCGGCCCGTTCGATAGCCGTCGCATAGAGTGGAACCGATCGTAGGCATGGATCCGGAGAGAGCGCGAGAACTCCTCCGCCGCGAGCGCGAGAGGATCGAAAAGAGCCTGGCGGAGCAGGCAGGGCCGCAGGGCGACGAGCTGACGACCCAGGATCAGCACCTCGGCGATCAAGCCACGGATCTCTACGACGACGAGTTCGCGGCCGGGCTGCGGGAGCAGCTCACCGCCGAGCTCGCGGCCGTCGAGCGCGCAGAGGCGCGCCTGGCCGCGGGTACGTACGGTCTCTCGATCGAGAGCGGCGCGCCGATCCCGGACGAGCGGCTGGAAGCGGTCCCCACGGCGGAGCGGACGATCGAAGAGCAGGCTCGCTACGAGCGTCGAGCCTAGGACTACGATCTCGCCACCCGATGGATGACGCGCGAGCGAGTCGACGTTCCATCTTCGACCGCATCGTTTGCGGCGTCGACGGCACGCCGGCCAGCTTGGTGGCAGTCCGGCAGGCGCTTCGGCTGCGAGATCCGGACGGAAGCGTGCACCTGGCCGCGGCCGTGCACCTCGCGGAAGCGGCGCATGCCGGAATCGCCGCGTCGCGCGCGGCGCGGCAACTGCGCGGCGAGGCGGAGACCGCACTCGCGGATGCCCGGGCGATCGCCGGATCGGCGACCTCCAAGCTCGTCGACGGCGAGCCGGGCGCCGTCCTCCTCCGGGAAGCCGAGGCTGAGCGCGCGACCGTCCTCGCGGTTGGTTCTCACGGCCGCCGACGCGCCGCCGGCGTCCTTCTCGGCACCGTCGCGGCGCGCGTGCTCCGCGATGCGGAGTGCTCCGTGTTGCTCGCCCGTGAGGCACGCGACGATGAGACTTGGCCCCGGGCGGTCGTGGTCGGCGTGGACGGCTCGGCGGGATCGGCTGTCGCCGTCGCCGTCGCGCGCTCGCTAGCCGAGCGCTTCGGCGGAACCGTCCGCGCTCTGGCGTCGGTGAAGGACGACGTCGACACCGAGGCCGCGCGGGCGATCGCCCCGGACCTCGACGAGCAGCCGGGCCGCGCCGTCGAGGCGCTCGCGGCCGCCTCCGAGGCCGCCGACCTCGTCGTGGTCGGAAGCCGCGGGCTCCACGGGCTGAGGGCGTTGGGCAGCGTCAGCGAGCGCGTCGCACACCAGGCGCGCTCGTCCGTGCTCGTCGTGCGCTCTGCGGAGGTGTGAGCCCGACACACACAGAAGGGAGACGCAATGCTTTCGGAGTTCAGAGACTTCCTGTTCCGCGGGAACATCGTGGAGCTTGCCGTCGCGTTCGTCATCGGCCTCGCGTTCGCGGCAGTCGTCAACTCGCTCGTGAGCAATCTCCTGATGCCCGTGATCGCGATGATCATCGGGCGGCCCGACTTCAGCGCGCTCACGTTCACGGTGAACGACGCCGTCTTCCGGTACGGCGCCTTCATCACCGACCTCATCCAGTTCGTCGCGATCGCGGCGGCTGTGTTCTTCTTCGTCGTGAAGCCGATGCAGGCGATGATGGCGCGCCTTCGCCGCGAGCCGGCTGAGGAAGGGATGCCGGACGAGGAGCGCCGCCACCAGGAGGTCCTGACTGCGCTCAATCGGCTCGCTCGCTAGTCGGCGCGTCGAAGGCATGGCGTAGCGGTGCAGGGCGAGTCTCTGCTCGAGACGCTCGACCGCCAGGCGGAGGCATGGAACGAGCGGCCGCTGCTTCGGAGTCTCTACCGCGAGTGGCAGAGGCTTGCGGTCGCGCATCTCTCGGCGGTCCCCGGCGAGAGCGTCGAGCTCGGCGCCGGGATCGGGCGCTTCAAGGACGTCGCCCCGTCGGTGCGGGCGACCGACGTGGAGAGGACGCGCTGGGCCGAGGAGGTCGTCGACGCGGAGAACCTTCCGTTCGACGCCGCGACCGTCGCGAACCTCGTCCTCTTCGACGTCTTCCACCACCTCGCCCGACCCGCTCGATTCCTCGACGAGGCGCGCCGAGTGCTTGCACCGGGGGGGCGGGTCGTCATCGTCGATCCCTACTGCTCCCCTGTCTCGACTTTCGCGTACCGGCACTTCCACCGCGAGCTGACGGACCTCGACGCGGCCCCGATCGAGCCCGACGAGCGCGTGGCCGCGTCCCCGCTCGCGTCGAACCAGGCGCGCGCCACCCTCGTCTTCTTCCGCCACGCCGATCGTTTTCGCCGGCGGTGGCCGGAGCTCGAGATCATCGCGCGCCGCCGCTTCGCGGTATTCCTCTACGCGCTCTCCGGCGGATACTCCCGCAGGCCGCTCGCTCCCGCAGCGCTCTATCGCCCGCTCGCGGTTGTCGAGCGTCTCCTCGCCCCGTTGGCCCCCCTGGCCGGTTTCCGGTGCCTCGTCGTCCTCGAGCGCCGGGTCGGCGAACACCAGACGGAGACACGGGCGGAGTAGAATCGCGCGGGGGATGGCGACGGCAGCCACGCGGGTCGGCACGCCGGCAGCGAAGGACGCGGGGGCGCTAGAGGCCGCATACGCGGACCTCGCCTCGTTCTTCGACGACTTCGCCGCGGTCGAGCAGCAGTGGCGGCGTCGTAACCGGACGTACCACCGGCTGCTCCAGCAGATCGCCCGCCTCCACATCCCGCCTGGAGCGAGGGTTCTCGAGATCGGAGCGGGATCCGGAGACCTGCTGGCCTCGCTCGAGCCGAGCCACGGCGTCGGCGTCGACGTCAGCCCGAAGATGGTCGAGCTGGCGCGCTCCCGCCACCCCGACCTCCGCTTCGAGGTCGGCGCGGGCGAGGCTCTCGACCTCGGCGAGACGTTCGACTACGTCGTGCTGTCCGACGTGGCGCCGTTCGTCCAGGACTTCCTCGCGCTCTTCGAAGCCGTCGCGCGGCACTCGCATCCGGGGACGCGCGTCGTCATCAGTCTCTACTCGAACGCGTGGCGCCCGCTCATCCGCCTCGCCGAGACGCTACGCCTGAAGCCGAGGAAGCCGATCCGAAATTGGGTCTCCACGCACGACGTGACCAACCTCCTCCGTCTGGCCGGCTTCGACGTCGTCACGCGTACGTCCCGGATCCTCCTGCCGAAACAGATCCCTCTCGTGACCCTTCTGCTGAACGGCGTTGTCGCGAACGTGTGGCCGTTCACGCACCTCTGCCTAACGGCGTGGATCATCGCGCGGCCGCAGGCGACGCCGCTCGGAGAGAGATCCGTCTCCGTCGTATGTCCCTGCCGAAACGAGGAGGGACACGTGGCTCCCCTCGTCCGTCGCCTCCCCGAGATGGGAACCGCCACGGAGCTCGTCTTTGTCGAGGGCGGGTCGACGGACGACACGCGCGGCGAGATCGAGCGACAGATCGCAGCGCACCCTACTCGCGACATCTCGCTAATCGCGCAGCCGGGCAAGGGGAAGGGAGACGCCGTTCGAGCCGGCTTCGCGGCGGC
>DASZKB010000153.1:0-8053 GCA_035947475.1 Gaiellaceae bacterium
CGCTGCTCTCGCGCTTCGCAGCGACCCCGAGCCCGGCGTTCGGCCCCGGAGACCTCGCGCGGGCGCACGCTCCCGACGAGTGGATCGGGATTGACGAGCTCGTGCTCGGCGCGCGACTCTACGCGCGCGCGATCGCCGCGTGGTGCGGGACTCCGGAGGGGCGATGACGGACGGCTTCATCCGTTCGGACGAGACGGCAGTCTTCCCCAGGGAGCTCGACCGCGCCTACCCGCTCATCGAGCGCGCGGAGGGCGTCTGGCTCTACGGCGCGGACGGCAAGAAGTACCTCGACGCGGCGGGCGGCGGAGCGATGGTCTCGAGCCTCGGAAACGGCGTGGAAGAGATCGTCGAGGCCGCGCGCGAGCAGGCGCGCCGGATCTCGTTCGCGTACAACCAGCAGTTCACGTCGCATCCGCAGGAGGAGCTCGCGCGCGCCCTCGTGGCGCTGGCCCCCGGCGACTTCGCGCGCGTGCACTTCACGTCCGGAGGCGCCGAGGCGAACGAGGCGGCCGTCAGGCTGGCGCGCACCTACCACGTCGACCGGGGCGAGCACCAGCGTTGGCGGATCGTCTCTCCCGCTCAGGCGTATCACGGGCCGACCGCCCTCGCGCTGGGCCTGACGGGGCGGCCGCATCTCACGCATCCGTACGACCCCTACGTCGTCCCGCAGCTTCACATCCCGCCCGCGACGAGCCGGTTCGATCCGAGCGGCGAGGAGGCGCTCGCCGCGCTCGATCGCGCGCTCGCCCAGCACGGCGACGAGATCGCCGCGTTCTTCTGCGAGCCCGTGAGCGCGGCGGCGCTGCCGGCCTACTCGCCGCCGGACGCGTTCTGGCACGGGCTTGCCGAGCGCCGCGACGAACACGGGTTCCTGGTCGTCTTCGACGAGGTCGTGACCGGGCTGGGACGCACGGGAACGTGGTTCGCCGCCGAGCAGCTCCCGATCGTGCCCGACATCATCACGACCGCGAAGGGGCTCGGCGCTGGGTACGCGCCCGTTGCCGCCGTCCTCTGCCGCGCGCACGTGTACGAGGCGATCGCTTCGGGCTCACGCCTCTTCGACCTCGGCCACACCTGGAACGGATCACCGCTTCCGTGCGCCGTCGGGCTGGCGGTGATCGCGTACCTGAAGCGCCACGGCCTCGTCGAGCGCGTGCGCGAGCGCGGCGCGGCCCTGCGAGCGGATCTCGAGGCGGCGCTCTCCGACTGCGAGACCGTCCGCGAGGTGCGCGGGCGCGGCTTCCTGCTCGGCGTGGAGTACGCGGATCCGCGCGACGGCGAGTCGTTCCTCGACCGGTCGCTCGGGTTCGCGCGTCGGATCGACGTGAACGCGCTCGCGCGCGGGCTCATCGTCTACTCCACGCAGCCGACGCCCGACGGCTACACGGGCGACCAGACGCTCCTCGCGCCCGCCTTCACCGCGACGGACGAGGAGCTCGATCTCGTGGTGGCGCGCATGGCGGAGGCGGTGAAGGCGACCGAGGCTGAGCTTGGCGCCTCGCTCCCGGCGCGACCGAGTGAAACCGTGGAGGCGGCTTCAGGAGGAGGTTTCGATGGCTGAGACAGCAGCCCCCGACCAGGTCGGCGCGCGCGGCCTCTTCGTTCGTCGCTCGTCCGGTCTCGTCCGCGAGTTCGGCCCGCTCGACGTCTTCGTCTTCAACACGTACGGCTACGCGCCCGGGATCGTGCTGGCGGTCGTGCCGAGCTTCGTCGCGGGGCTCTGGCCCGAGCAGAACGTTCTCCTCATCATCACGATCGGCACGCTCCTCACGCTCTTCAACGGGGCGATGTACGGCCTCCTCGCCGGCGTCTTCCCGCGCTCCGGCGGCGACTACGTCTACATGAGCCGCATCGTGCACCCCGGCGTCGGGTTCGCCGCCAACTGGGGCTTCACGTGGTCGCAGTTCCTCGGCCTCGCGCTCTACGCCGCGTTCACCGTCAACTTCGGCGTCGCTGTGGCGCTCGCCACGCTCGGCCAGTCGACCGGAAACGACACGCTCGTGAGCTGGAGCGACAGCGTCAGCGGAGACTGGCCGACCTTCCTGATCGGCGTCACGCTCCTCGCGGTCGTGCTCGGTCTCCTGACCCTGAGCGACCGCGCGCTTCGCCTCATCTTTCTCGTCATGTTCATTCCTGCGATGCTCGGGACGCTCGTCACGCTGATCGTCCTCCTCATGACGACGCGCGACGAGTTCATCTCGAAGTTCAACGCGTTCATGGCCGAGCGCGCGGAGGGCCAGACGTACCAGGGCCTGATCGACCAGGCAGCGGCCGCGGGCTACACGGCGGGCGACGCCACCTTCATCGGCGCGCTCCTCGCGATCCCGATCGGGTACTGGATCTACATCGGCTTCACCTACTCGTCGTACGTCGGCGGGGAGGTGAAGCAGGCGGCCAAGACGCAGCCGCGCATGATCCTCGCGACGCTCGGCGTCGCCTACCTGATCTACATGCTCGTCTTCTGGCGCTACTACGACGTCGTCGGCAGGGAGTTCACGAACTCGGTCGTCTACCTCGACGGCAACACCGACGAAGGAGCGGGTCTGCCGGTTTCGCCGGTGGTCAACTTCTTCACCGGCATCATGACCGACAGCTCGGCCCTGAACGTGCTCATGGGGCTCAGCTTCATCCTCTGGCATGCCTTGCTCTTGCCAGTGATCGGGATGATCTGCACGCGCAACCTGTTCGCCTGGTCGTTCGACAGCCTCATGCCGCCCCAGCTCGCAACGGTGAGCGAGAGAAACCGGGCGCCGTGGGTGGCCGCACTCGTCATCATCGCGATCGCGACCGTCCTCCTCGCGCTCTACGTCTTCACGTCCTTCTTCACCATCGTGGTCAACTACATCGTCATCTTCTCGGTGGCGTTCTGGATAGCGAGCTTCGCAGCGATCCTGCTCCCGTACCGGCGCCCGGAGCTCTTCAACGAGGCGCCGCAGGGGGTGCGACGGCGAATCGCCGGGATCCCGTTGATCACGCTCCTGGGGATCGGGAACCTCGTCCTCTTCACGCTCATCCTGATCGCCTCGTTCCGGACCGCCGCCTTCAGCGGCCCGACCGGCGGGCGGGCGATCGCGTTCGTCGTCGCGATCTACGTCGTCGGAGCGATCGTGTACTTCGCCGCGCGCGCGTTGCAGCAGCGGCGAGGCGTGAACGTCGATCTTCTCTACAAGGAGATCCCGCCGGAGTAGCGTGCGGCTCTTCTACGCGACCGACGTTCACGGCTCCGATCGGTGTTTCACGAAGTTCGTGAACGCGGCGCGCTTCTACGAAGTCGACGCTCTCGTGCTGGGCGGCGACATCACCGGCAAGGCGATCGTGCCGCTCGTCTCCTCGAACGGCGGTTACGAGGCGGAGTTCGTCGGGGATCGCCTCTCGGTCCAGCCGGGCGAGGAGCTGGAGCAGCTCGAGAAGAAGATCGCGAACACGGGGTACTACCCGTGGCGGTGCACGCGCGAGGAGGAAGAGCGCGTCGCCGCCGAGCAGGCAGCGCAGCACGAGCTCTTCGTGCGGCTGATCTGCGAGCGCGTGGAGCGCTGGATGGCGCTCGCCGAGGAGCGGCTCCGCCCGGCGGGAATCCCCTGCTTCGTGAACGCGGGGAACGACGACCCGCCCGAGATCGACGCCGTCATCGAGGGGGCCGACTGGGTCGAGTTCCTGGAGGGGCGCGTCCTCCGCCTCCCGGACGGGACCGAGCTCGCGAGCTGCGGATACGCGAACAAGACGCCGTGGGCGTGCCCGCGCGACGTCGAGGAGAGCGAGCTCGCGCAACGCCTCGACGACGTGATCGCGAAGGTCGAGAACCCGGCGTCGGCCCTCTTCAACTTCCATTGTCCGCCCTTCGACACCGGGATCGACAGCGGGCCGATGCTCGGCGAGGACTTCCGCGTGCAGGCGGGCGCCGGCGGCGTCCAGATGCACCCGGTGGGGAGCAAGGCTTGCCGCGCCGCCATCGAGCGCTACCAGCCCCTCGTCGGGCTCCACGGGCACCTGCACGAGTCGCGCGGAACGCATACGCTCGGAAGGACTGTGTGCATCAACCCGGGGAGCGAGTACACCGAGGGCGTCCTCCGCGGGGCCCTCCTCGAGCTCGACAAGGGGAAGCTGAAGAGCTACCAGCTCACGGCCGGGTAGTGACCGCGCGGGCGCGCGACCTCGGCATATCGATCGGCCCCTACCCGACCGGCGCTCACAACGCGATCACCGACGTCCCGGGCGTGCGCGTCGGACACTTCACGCTCGTCGAGGGCGACGGCCCGCTCGTGGTCGGCGAGGGCCCAGTTCGGACCGGCGTCACCGTCGTTCTTCCTCACGGCCGCGGCGTCTGGCGCGAGCCGGTGTTCGCCGGCCCGCACCGGCTGAACGGAAACGGCGAGCTGACCGGCCTCGAGTGGGTCCGCGAGTCCGGGATGCTCCACTCCCCCGTCGGGCTCACGAACACGCATAGCGTCGGCGTCGTTCGCGATGCCCTCGTCCTGGCGGAAGGCGAAGCGAGAGCCGGGGCGACCGAGTTCTGGAGCCTCCCCGTGGTCGGCGAGACGTGGGACGGCGTCCTGAACGACGTGAACGGCATGCACGTTCGAGCCGAGCACGTCCGCCGCGCCCTCGAAGGCGCGTCGGACGGTCGCGTCGCGGAGGGAAACGTGGGCAGCGGCACGGGGATGATCTGCCACGGCTTCAAGGGCGGGATCGGGACGTCGTCGCGCGTCCTCCCGGACGGGGCGGGCGGCTACGTCGTCGGCGTCCTCGTCCAGGCCAACCAGGGACAGCGCGAGCGCCTCCGCGTGAACGGATTGCCGGTCGGCGAAGAGATCTCTGTCGAGGAGATCCCGTCTCCCGGCGCCTTCGACGAAGCCGGGCGCGGCTCCATCATCGCCGTCGTCGCGACGGACGCCCCGCTGCTGCCGCTCCAGTGCTCTCGGCTCGCGCAGCGCGCCGGCTTGGGAGTCGCCCGGACGGGCGGGGTCGGAGAGAACTTCAGCGGCGATCTCTTCTTCGCGTTCGCCACGGGGAACCAGGGCCTGCCGCCGAACGAGTACGCCGACGAAGCTCCCGTGACCGTCGCGCTGCGGATGCTCGCGAACCGGTGGATCACGACCTTCTTCGAGGCCGTCATCGACGCGACCGAGGAGGCGATCGTGAACGCCCTGCTCGCCGCCGAGACGATGACCGGACGAGACGGCATCACCGCGTTCGGGCTCGAGCCCGAACGGCTCGCGACGGCGCTCGAGAGGCTCGGCCCGAGCTCGGCCTAGCCGCCGGCCATCGCGCCGACCACGCGGAACGGCTCCGCCCCCGACGCGATCTCGTCCGGGAGCGGGTCGTCGACGGGATCGAGCGAGATGTCCCTCCCGCACGCGAAGAAGCGGACGAACGCCCGCCGCTCCGCCGTCGCGTGATCCCGGATCGTTCCGCGGAGGACCGGATACCTCGCCTCGAGCGCGTCGAGGACGGTGCGCGCGGTCGGCGCCTCCTGACCGTCGAGGACGACCTCGCCGTCGACGCGCGCGAGCGTCCGCAGGTGCTGGGGCAGGGCGACGCGGATCACGAGAGCGTCTGGGCCTCGACCGAGAGGACGGCCGGGAGATCGCGTACGATCGCCGTCCAGCTGTCCCCGGCGTCCGGCGACGCGTACACCTGGCCGCCGGTCGTGCCGAAGTAGACGCCGCACGGGTCGAGCGTGTCGACCGCCATCGCGTCGCGGAGCACGTTCACGTAGCAGTGGCTCTGCGGCAGCCCGCGGGTGAGCGGCTCCCAGTCGTTTCCGCCCGTCCGGCTTCTGTAGACGCGCAGCCTCCCGTCGGGCGGGACGTGCTCGGAGTCGCTCTTGATCGGAACGACGTAGACGGTGTCCGGCTCGTGCGCGTGGACGGCGATCGGGAAGCCGAAGTCGGACGGGAGGTTGTCGCTCACCTCGTGCCACGACTCGCCACCGTCATCGCTCCGCATGACGTCCCAGTGCTTCTGCATGAAGAGGACCTCGGGACGCGACGGGTGCATCGCGATCCGGTGGACGCAGTGACCGACCTCCCGGTCCTCGTCCGGCAGCTCCTGGGAGCGCAGGCCGCGGTTGATCGGGCGCCACGTCCGGCCGCCGTCGTCGGTGCGGAACGCGCCCGCGGCCGAGATCGCGACGACGATGCGGGCGGGGTCGCGCGGGTCGATCAGGATCGTGTGCAGACAGAGCCCGCCGGCCCCGGGCTGCCACTGCTCTCCCGTCTCGTGCCGACGCAGCCCCGAGAGCTCCTCCCACGTCTTTCCGCCGTCCGAGGACCGGAAGAGCGCCGCGTCCTCGACTCCGGCGAAGACAATGTCCGGGTCGGTAGGGGCGGGCTCGAAGTGCCAGACGCGCGCGAACTCCCACGGGTGCTGCGTGCCGTCGTACCACTGGTGCGTGCCGGCGACGCCCTCGTAGGTGAACTCGTTGCCGACGGGCTCCCACGTCCGCCCGCCGTCATCGGAGCGCTGGACGATCTGCCCGAACCAGCTCGTCGACTGCGACGCGTAGAGCCGATCGGGATCGGCGGGCGACGCGTTCACGTGGTAGATCTCCCACCCCGTGAAGAACGGGCCCTCGACGCCCCAGTCGGCGCGCGACCCGTCGGACGTGAGGACGAACGCGCCTTTGCGAGTCCCCACGAGAAGCCGCACCGCGCTCATCTCTCCCTCCTTTCCGCTCACCGGTAGCGCTGCGCGAAGTCGCGCAGCGACGTCTGGTCGGCGAACGCCACGACCGCGCCTTCGGCGCCCGCCTCGAGAAACGCCTCGACCTTGTCCGGCTGGGTGCGCGGGACGACGCGCTGCTCGGGGAAGCGCTCCTTGACACGACGGACGTCGTCCGGGCCGACGCCCCGGCTCGGGTGCCATACGTCGCCGAGCTCGCGGGCGCGGCGGAGCGCCCGCTCCGAGCGGCCGCCTACCCAGAGCTCCGGTGCGCGGGCGGGCAAAGGCGCGAACGTCGCATCCTCGAACGACCACTGGTCGCCGTCGAAAGAGCGCTCGCCGCTCCAAAGCGCGCGCATGAGGCGCAGCGCCTCGTCCGCGCGGCGGTCGCGACCGCGGAACTCGTAGCCCATGAACCGAAACTCGTCCTCGTGCCAGCCGACACCCACGCCGAGGCGCGCGCGCCCGCCCGAGAGCTCCTGCAGGGTGGCGAGCTCCTTCGCGAGCCGGATGGGATGGTGAAGCGGGAGGATGACGATCGAGGTGCCCACGGCGATGCGCTCGGTGAACGCCGCGACCCACGCAAGGACGAGGAGAGGGTCGTAGACGCGCCCGTAAGGGTTCACCGCCTCCGGGCCGACGATGATGTGCTCGGTCGCCCACACGGAGTCGAAGCCGTTCGCCTCGGCCGCCGTCGCGAAGGTCCGGATCCCGTCGGGGGTCGACTCCGGCCCGAAGTTCGGCAGGATGACGCCGAGATGCACGACCCGATCCTAGTGAGGCGGCGCGTGGCCGACTCACGGATCGCGCGGCTCGCGACTCTCGACGCGGACGGACGTCCGCACCTCGTTCCGATCACGTTCGCGCTCGCCGGCGAGACGCTCTACTCGGCCGTCGATGCGAAGCGGAAGAGCTCGCGGAGACTGCGCCGAATCGAGAACGCGCGGCAAAGGCCCGACGTCACCGTGCTCGTCGACCACTACGAAGACGACTGGACACGGCTTTGGTGGGTGCGGCTCCGCGGCCGCGCGCGCGTCCTCGACGCGGGCGAGGAGGCTGAACGTGCGCTCGCCCTGCTCGTCGCCAAGTACGAGCAGTACCGCCGCGCCGCCCCGGGCGCGCCCGTCCTTGCGATCGAGATCGACGAGTGGCGCGACTGGGACGCCGGCGGGGAGACATGAGCGCCCGCACCCCGGTCCGAACCGAGGCGCGGGCGCTCAGTCCTGCCTAGCCCGTCAGCGCGGCGCCGGTCAACGCGCCCGGCGCGAAGCGCGCGCGCGCCGACATCCGCACGATGCAGCGCGTACTGCCCACGACCGCGACGCGGATGATCCCGCGCGTCTGCGGCCGGAACCGGAGCCGCGCGTAACCCGCCGGGCCGGTTCGTGCCGAG
>DASZKB010000154.1:0-9306 GCA_035947475.1 Gaiellaceae bacterium
CTCGGTCGCCCGCGTAATTGATCCATTACGCGGGGCTCCCTTCGTCCTTGCCTGGCTGGCCTTTCGCGCGTCAGCGGCGCGGCACCGTAACCGGCCGAGCCCCGCGCAAAAAGGCGCTTTTTGCTCGTAATTCATTCGCTCCGGGCGGGCGAGGACGGCCGAAGCGCACCGTAGAATGAGCTGCTCATGCCGCTGGGTCTGCTGCTCGGGCCGGCGAATGCCGGCAAGGTGGCGCGGCTCCTCGATCGGTACGTGGAAGCCATCGATGAGGAGCCGTTCCTTGTCGTCCCCAACCGAGCGGAGGTCGAGCGGGTCGAGCGTGAGCTCCTCGCGCGCTCGCCCGCGCTCCTCGGCGGGTCGATCGGGACCTTCGACGACCTCTTCGCGCGGATCCGCGAACGGGCGGGGAACGGAAGCGGACGGGCGGCGATCACCGACGCCCAGCGCGCGCTCCTGCTCGCCGACCTCGTCGCGCGGGCGCGCCTCAACGGCCTTACGCCGTCGTCCCGCTTTCCCGGCTTCGCCGAGTCGCTCGGCGCGGCGGTCTCGGAGCTCGGGGCCGCGCTTGTCGCTCCGGACGACCTCGACGGCGAGCTCGGCGCGCTCTACGGCGCCTACCGGGCGGAGCTCGAGCGGCTCGGGCTGTGGGATCGCGAGCTCGAGCGGAGCCATGCGGCCGCGCTCGTGGCCGGCGAGCTCGGTGCGTGGGACGGTACGCCCGTCTTCGCATACGGGTTCGAGGACCTCACGTCCGCGCAGTGGACCCTCCTCGAGGCGCTCGCCGGCCGCGCCGAGGTCCTCGTCTCGCTTCCATACGAGCCCGCGCGCGCGGCGTTCTCCTCGCTCGAGCGCACCGCGGACGACCTGGCGCGTCTCTCCGGCGGGCGCATCGAGGAGCTCCCGTCCCAGGGCGCGTACGCGTCGCCCGCGCTCGCGCATCTCGAGCGCGTTCTCTTCCGGGATGGCGGCGACGCCGAGTCCGTCCCCCTCGACGGCTCGATTCGCTTCCTCGAGGCGGCCGGCTCGCGCGCCGCCCTCGAGCTGGTCGGCGACGAGATCCTCGGCCTGCTCCGCTCCGGCATGGCGGCCCACGAGATCGCGCTCGTCTGCCCGGGGGTCGAGCGCTGGCGCGCTCCGCTCGAGACGGCGTTCGGCGCCCTCGGCGTCCCGTACGCGGTCGAGGGCACGGTCGCGCTCGGCCGGACGCCGTTCGGCCAGGCCCTCGCCGCTCTCCTTCGGTTCGCCTGGCTCGGGGGAGCGCGGCGCGAGCTCTTCTCGTTTCTGCGCTCGCCGTATTCGGGCCTTGCCCGCGCGCGCGCGGACTTCGTGGAGGGGCGCCTCCGGGGCCGCGCCGTCTCGGAGCGCGAGCGCGTGGAGGAGGAAACGCTCCGCCTGCTCGGGCACCGCATCCCCGCTCTCGACGAGCTGCGCGCCGCCGAGCACCCGCTCGCGGGCACGCGCGCGGTCGCCGAGTCGATGTTGCGGGCCGCGTACGGGCTCGAGTCGCCGCCCGTCGACGAGGGCGCGCGCCTCGACCTGCGCTCGTACGAAGCCGCGCTGGCGCTCGTGGCCGAGCTCGAGGCCTGGCGCGGTCTCGGCAACGACGTCCGGGCCGAGCAGCTCGTCTCGGCGCTCGAGCGGCGGGGCGTTCGGCTGGCCCGGGCCGGTGAGCCCGGGCGCGTGGCCGTCCTCGACCTCCTGCGCGCCCGCACTCGGCGCTTCCGCGCCGTCTTCGTGCTCGGCCTCGAGGAGGGCGTCTTCCCGCGTCACTTTCCCGAGACACCGTTTCTGAGCGATGACCGCCGCCGGGAGCTCGAGGAGCGCGGGCGCGGCCGCCGGCTCGTGCGTCCGGACCCTCTCGCCCGCGAGCGCTACCTCTTCTACACCGCGTGCACGCGGGCATGGGAGCGGCTCACGCTCGTCCGCGAGGCGGCGAGCGACGACGGGCGCCCCCGCGAGCCGAGCCCGTTCTACGAGGAGGTTCGGTCGCGCTTCGCCCGCGAAGAGGTCGCGCGCTGGACGCGGCGACGTCCCCTCTCGGCGCTCGTCTGGGAGCTCGAGCGCGCGCCGAGCGAGCGGGAGCGGCTGCGCGCGACGGCCGCCCTCGCCGTGCGCGACGAAGCGGACGCGCGCGCGCTCGGGAAGGCGAACGGCTGGGAGCGCCGGATAGAGCGCGCGCTCACGGCGTTCGATCGGCCCACGCGCCTCACGAACCCCGTAGTCCTCCGCGAGCTCGAGGAGACCGCGCGCTTCTCCGTCACGGAGCTCGAGCAGTTCGGCGACTGCTCCTCGATCTGGTTCGTCGGGCGCCTCATCGATCCACGTCCGATCGACGCCCCCGTCGACGCGCGGCTGCGCGGCGCGATCGCGCACCAGGCGCTCTACCGGTTCTACGCGGGCCTCCCGAAGAGGCTCGGGGTCGAGCGCGTCGAGCGCGAGCAGCTCGACGACGCGCTCCCGTTCCTGCGCGAGTGCCTCGCCGAGGCGATCAAGGGTCACGCGCGCCTCGAGCTCTCCGAGCTCGAGCTCCTCGAGCTCGAGGGCGGGCTCGCCCGCGACCTCGAGCAGTTCGTGCGCCAGGAGGTCGAACTCGGCTTCCCGCTCGTCCCGAGGCGCTTCGAGGTCGTCTTCGGGACGTCCGGCGCGCCGCAGGAGCTCCAGCGCGGCCTCGAGCTCGGCGGCTTCACCGTCTCCGGGTAGATCGACCGCATCGATCTCGACCCGATGAGCGCGCGCGGGATCGTCCAGGACTACAAGTCGGGTCGAGTGGCGCACTCGGCGGCGAAGATCGAGTCCGAGCTCCGCCTCCAGATCCCGCTCTACGTGCTCGCGCTGCGCGACCTCGTCGGGATCGAGCCGCTCGGAGGCCTCTATCGCGCGCTCGCCGGGCCGCGCGAAGCGCGGGGGCTCCTCCGGGCCGACGCCCGCGACTCCGTCCCGAACCTGAAGCGGTCCGACTACGTCGACGAGGAGGCGTTCTGGGGCCACGTCGACCGCGCCCAGGAGCGGGCGCGCGCGGCGGTCGAGCGGATCCGGGCCGGCGACGTCCGCCACGACCCGCGCGGCGGGGAGTGTCCCGCGTGGTGCGAGCTCTGGCCGATGTGCCGGGTGAGGCGTTCCTGATGGCCGGAACGGCGTTCACGCAGGAGCAGCTCGCCGCGATCGAGGAGCCGGGCGTCGTCTTCGTCTCCGCGGGCGCGGGCACCGGCAAGACGAGCGTCCTCGTCGAGCGCTTCGTGAAGACGGTGTGCGAGCGCGGCGTCCCGCTCGACGGCCTCCTCGTCATCACGTACACCGAACGCGCCGCGGGCGAGCTCCGGACGCGCGTCCGCGAGCGGCTCGGCGAGCTCGGCCGCCACGACCTCGTCCGCGACGTCGACCGCGCGTGGATCTCGACGATCCACGGCTTCTGCTCGCGGCTGCTCCGCAGCCATCCCTTCGAGGCGGGTCTCGACCCCCGCTTCCGGGTCCTGGACGAGAGCCAGGCGCTCGTCCTCCGGTCGGAGGCGTTCGCCGCCGCGCTCGCGGACTTCTGCGCGAGCCGCGATCCGGACCGCATACGCCTGCTCGCGACGTACCGCGCCGACGGGCTCCGGACGATGCTGACGGGCGTCTTTGAGCGGCTGCGCTCCGCCGGCCGACCGCTCGAGCTCACAGTCGGCGGAGGCTCGCGTCTCGACGAGCGGATCGCCGAGCTCTCCGAGGTCGTCCGCTTGCTTCCCGCCGCGACCGCCGGCGAGGGCGGCGGGCAGCCCGAGCGCGCGCTCGAGATGCTCCAGACGCGCCCGCCCGCCGAGCGGCTTCTCGATCTCGCCGAACTTCGGGTCGTCGGGCCGGGCGCGGACGCGCTCGCGACGTACAACGAGGCTCTCGGGGCCGTCGAGCGTGCGGCGCTGGAGGAGGTGGCCGCGCGCGACCGCGAACTCCTCGAGGAGCTTCTCAACGGCTTCGACCGCTCGTACCGCGACGCGAAGGCCCGCGAGTCGGCACTCGACTTCGAGGATCTCCAGCTCGTCGCGCGCGACCTCTTGCGCGGGAGCGAGCGCGTTCGCCAGGACGCGCGCTGGCGGTTCCGCGCGATCCTCGTCGACGAGTTCCAGGACACGAACCGGCTCCAGTGCGAGCTGATCGACCTGCTCGCTGGCGACGAGGTCTTCTTCGTCGGTGACGAGTTCCAGTCGATCTACCGCTTCCGGCATGCGGACGTCCAGGTCTTCCGCGAGCGCCGGGCCGCCAGCCCGGGCGTCCTCGCGCTCTCGCAGAACTACCGCTCGCGCCCGGAGCTCCTCTCCGTCGTCAACCAGATCTTCGGGGCGGAGTTCGGCGACGAGTTCGAGCCGCTCCGGGCGAGTGGGCGCTTCCCCGACCCCGCCTTCGCGCCGGCGGTCGAGCTCCTCGTGACCGACAAGTCGAGGTACGCGGACGGCCCCGTGCACTGGCGCGTCGGCGAGGCCCGGCACGTGGCGCGCCGCGTGCGCGAGCTCGTCGACGCCGGCGAGTGCACGCCGGGCGAGATCGTCGTCCTTTTCGCCGCCGGAACGGAGGCAGAGCGCTACGAGGAGGCGCTCCGCGCCGAGGGCCTCCCGACGTACCGGGCCGCCGGACGCGGCTACTTCGGGCAGCAGCAGGTCGTCGACCTGATCGCGTACCTGCGGCTGCTGCACAACCGCTACGACGACGAGGCGCTCGTCACGGTCCTTGCCTCACCGTTCGTGGGCGTCTCGAACGACGGTCTCGTACTCCTCCGCCGGGCCGCCGGCCGGCGGCCGCTCTTCAAGGGGGCTGGAGCGCGATGTTCCCGCCGGCCTCGGTCCGCGCGACGCGCGCCTCTTCGCCGCGTTCAAGCAGCGGTACGAGCGCCTGGCCGCGCTCGCCGAGCGGGTCGGGCTCGAGCTCCTGTGCGAGCGGATCCTGAGCGAGCACGACTACGACCTGGCGGTTCTCGCCCGCTGGGACGGCAGCCGCCGCTACGCGAACCTCCGCAAGCTGGCCCGCCTCGCGCGCTCGTACGAAGAGCTTCGCGGCCCCGACATCGAGGGCTTCGTGCGCTTTCTGCGCGATCAGGAGGCGGCCGGCGCGAAGGAGGTCGAGGCGGTCGCCGAGGAGGAGGGCGGCGACGCGATCCGCCTGCTCACGATCCACGCGGCCAAGGGGCTCGAGTTCAAGGTGGTCGTCATTGCCGACGCGGGGCGCGGCGCGCCGGCGTCTTCACCCGACGAGATCCTGTGCCTTCCCGACGGGCGCTTCGGCTTCCGCTTCGCCGACCCGGCGACGGGGCACCGGCGCCCGGTCTTCGGGTACGACGACGTACGGGAGGCCGAGCGGGCCGCCGAGGAGGAGGAGAGCCGGCGCGTGTACTACGTCGCGATGACGCGCGCGATCGACCGCCTCGTCATCTCGGGCGCCCTCGACCCGACGAGCAGGCGGGACGCCGCCACGCCGATCGCGTGGGTGCTCGACCGCGTCGGTGCCGACCTGGCCGACGAGGGGCCCACGGAGATCGAGCGCGACGGCGCGCGCGTCCTCGTCCGGGTCGACACGGGCGCGCGCGCGCGCGAGGACGAGCCGGCCGCTGCTTCGGAGTCGCAGCTCGCGCTCTTCACGGCCGAGGCGAACGGCGCGGTCCCGGCCGGGGTCGAGCTTCCGCCGCTCGCACCGGTCGCGGAGCCGCCTGCCCACCCGGTGCGAACACTTTCGTACAGCGCTCTCGCCCTCTTCGAGCACTGCTCGTACCGCTTCTACGCCGAGCGCATCGTCGGAATGCGCCCCGCCGCCGCCGCGGGGACGGTGCCGGGCACGGCAGGACTCGCAGCCACCGAGATCGGGGACGCGGTGCACGATCTCCTCGAGCACGCGGCCGCCGACGGCGATGCGCGGACGCGCGTCGTCGCCCGTTACCCGGGCGCGACGGACGCCGATCTCGAGCGGATCGAGACGCTCATCGACGCGTGGCGCGGCTCGCCGCTCGCGCGGCGGCTGGCCGCCGATGGCCACGTCAGGCTGGAGCTGCCCTTCGCGTTCGAGCTCGACGGCGTTCTGGTTCGGGGGCGCTTCGACGCGTTTCGCCTCGTCGACGGCCGCGCGCTCGTCGTCGACTACAAGACGAACGCTCTCGACGAGCTCGCCCCCGCCGAGATCGTCGAGGCGGAGTACGTGCTCCAGAGGCTCGTCTACGCGCTCGCCGCCTTTCGGGCGGGCGCCCGCGAGGTCGAGGTCGCCTACGTCTTCCTCGAGCGGCCGGAGGACGTCGTCGTGAAGACGTTCACCGGCGACGATCTCCCGGAGCTCGAGGCGGCGCTCTCGGACGCGATCGCCACGATCCAGCGAGGCGATTTCCGTCCGACCCCGAGCGACTTCGCCTGCCCGGGCTGCCCGGCGCTCGACGTGGTCTGCGCCGGCCCGCGTCTCCCGCGCGCCGTGGCTCCGGTCACGCCACCGGTTGCGGCCGCCTCGTAGCTACGTCCACGAGGTGCGGCGGCGCGTGGGGCCGAAGCGCGCCCGCGTGCGGCCGATCATCGAGCGGCTGGCGCTGGAGCATCCGGACGCCGTGATCGCGCTTCGCTTCCGCGACGAGGTCGAGCTGCTCGTCTCGGTGATGCTCTCGGCGCAGACGACCGACGTGACGGTCAACAGGGTCACGGAGCGGCTCTTCCGGAAGTACCGGAGCCCCGAGGACTACCTCGCCGTCCCGCTCGCGGAGCTCGAGCGCGACATCCGCCCGACGGGAACGTTCCGGCTCAAGGCCCGGAACCTCCGCGGTGCGATGGAGATGCTTCTCCGCGAGTTCGACGGCGAGGTGCCCACGCGCGTCGACGACCTCGTCCGGCTGCCCGGCGTCGGGCGCAAGACCGCGAACGTCGTCGCGGCCGAGCGCGGAGCGACGCAGGGGATCGTCGTCGACACGCACGTCCGCCGGCTCTCGCAGCGACTCGGCCTGACGCGCCAGGAGGACCCTGCGAAGATCGAGCGAGATCTCGCGCGCGTCGTCCCGAGAGAGGACTGGGCGCGCTTCCCGCACCTCCTCATCTGGCATGGCCGCCGCGTCTGCATCGCACGGGCGCCGCGCTGCGGCGTCTGCGTCGTGAACGACCTCTGCCCGGCGAGTCGCGTCTAGCGCTCAGGCGACCGCGAGGGTGACGACGCCGGCGGCGACGAGCGCGGCTCCAGCCAGGCGGACGGTGCCCACGCGCTCGCGCAGGACGACGGCCGCGAGCGCCGTCGCGATCACGATGCTCGTTTCCCGCACCGCCGCCACCGGCGCGGCAGGAGCGATCGCGAGGGCCGCGAGCACGAGCGCGTAGGCGCCGAACATCGCGAGGCCGGCCGCGCCCACGCGCGGGAGGACGGCCTCGCGGAGAGCGCGGACTCCGCGCTTTCTTGCGATGACGGCGGTGTACAGCGCCGCCGGCGCCACGAGCGCGATCTCGAGATACGGCACGGGCGCCGCGTGGCGCATCCCCTCCTTGTCGACGAGGGTGTAAGCGGCGATACACGCCGCTACGGCGACGGAGAGCAGGATGCCTTCGCGGTCGGCGCGCAGCCGCAGGCGCGCGACGAGCAGAACGCCCGCGGTGACCGAGACGACGCCGAGCGACTCATTCGTCGAGAGGTCGGCGCCGAGGACGCTCAAGCTCGCGACGAGGACGAGCACGGGCCCGAGGCCGCGCGCGAGCGGGTAAACGAGGCTGAGGTCGGCGCGTCGATAGGCGGCCGCGAGGAGCGCGAAGTAGGTGAGGTGGAGCGCCGAGCTGGCCGCCGCGTACGGGAGCGCCGCGGCGCCCAAGTCCCACCTGACCGCCGCCACGGGCGCGAACGCGAGGACGGAGAGCGAGAGCGCCACGGCCGTGGCCGCTTCGGCGTCCGGCGCCCCGGCAATCGCAAGGTTCCAGAACGCGTGCAGGCACGCCGCGGCCAGCGCGAGCGCAAGGGCTTCCTCCGGCACGCCCGGACCCTACTCCGGCACGATCCGCGCGCCTCTCGCGCGTCGCCGTTCCGTACCGTCCGTGCGTGCGCTCCGTCGACCTCGCGATCTACGCCGACACGCTCGCGGCGCGCGCGTGCGCGCTTGCGGCTGAGCTCGAGCGCGCGCGCGGCCGCGTTCGCCAAGCGGCGATCGAACGTGAGGCGAGTCGTGCGCTCGGCGAGGAAACCGTCAGGCGGCTCGAGGCGCTGGGCGTCCTGACCCGCGCCGCTCGCCGCGACGAGCGCGCCGAGATCGTCGAGCTTGCCGCGGCCCTTCGAGCTCTCGAGGAGCTTCAGGCGTGGGTGGAGAGGCGGCTCTTCGACGCGCGCGACGGAGACGTCGGCCGCTGCGACTCCGCGGCGGCGTGATTACCGCGGCGCCAGCGCGACCATGAGGCCGCCGTCCTCGTCGTACGCGGGGAAGAAGTCGGCCGTCACGTTCTTCACCAGCCCGGAACGCGTCCGGAGGGTGAGCTCCCGGTCGAGCTGGCGGACGCCCCATTCGACGGCGACGTCGGCGGGGTGCCGTCCCTCCGTCCCGTCGAGCGCCAAGGCCTCGGTGAGCTCGCGCCCGAGCAGGTCACGCTCGGTATAGCCCGTCCACTCGAAGAACCCGCGGCCGACGGCGATGATCCGGCGTTCGCGGTCGCAGACGATGAACGCGGTGACCGGGCCGGGGTAGTAGTCGTCCAGAAGCTGGAACAGGAACCCGAAACCGCAGCTCGAGCAGCCGACGGCCTGGTGTGTGAGCCCCTCCCGGCCGTCTTGGTCGAGCGAGCGGCGCTTGCAGTTCGGGCAGATGTAGTAGGCCACGGTCCGATCGTAGCGACGGGCCCGGAGTGCCCCGGCGGTTAGAGCCGCGGTGCGGCGAGCGCGTCCTCGATCCGCCCCTCTCGGGCGGCGAGATAGCGCTCGACGTCGAGCGCGGCCATACAGCCGGACGCAGCCGCGGTGACGGCCTGGCGGTACACGTGATCCTGGACGTCGCCTGCCGCGAACACGCCGGGGATGTTCGTCTCGGTCGACTTCGTCGCAGTGACGACGTAGCCCGCTTCGTCGAGGTCGAGCTGGCTGCGGAAGAGGCCGGTGTTCGGGTCGTGGCCGATCGCGACGAAGAAGCCCTGAGCGGGGATCTCCGTACGCTCGCCCGTCTTCAGGTTGCGGACGACCGCGCCGGTCACGCAGCCTTCGTCGGTACCGAGCACCTCGTCGACTACCGAGTCGAGAAGGAAGGAGATCTTGTCGTTCGCCTTCGCGCGGTCGACCATGATCGGCGATGCGCGAAAGACGTCTCGGCGGTGGACGACGGTGACGTTCGTCGCGAACTTCGCGAGGAAGGCCGCC
>DASZKB010000155.1:0-12163 GCA_035947475.1 Gaiellaceae bacterium
AGGGCAGGACGCTGGGGAAACCCCAGGCGGCGAAAGCCGACGGAAAGTGGCACAGAAAGGAGACCGCTAACCGGCGAACGTAACTCTCCGGAGACGCCGGCAGTAAGGGTGAAAAGGTGGGGTAAGAGCCCACCAGCGTCGTGGTGACACGGCGGCTGCCAAACCCCGTCCGGTGCAAGGCGAACAGGCTCCGCTACCAGGTGGCCCGCCGAGGAGCCGGGTGCGCCGCAGAGATGGATGGTCACCCTCGACAAAATCCGGCTTACAGGCCTGCTACGGAAAAGCCCCGCATTGCGGGGCTTTTCTATTTCGACCGGCATCGGCCGTCGGGCGACCGGCGCGCCGCGGTGCCGCTTGCGCTGGGTCGTCGACTCAGTAGCCGCTGAAGCGGTCGGCGATCACGTTCTCCTTGGTCACGCCGGCCTCTTCGAGCGAGTGCTCCACGCTCTCGACCATCGCCGGCGGGCCGGCGATGAGGAAGGTGAACTCGTTCAGGTCCCCTCCCAGGTACTCCTTGAGGACCTCGGCGTCGATGAGGCGCGTGTCGCCCTCCCAGCTCGAGTCGTCTGTCATGGTGAGGATGAGTCGGAGGTCCGGTAGTTCCCGTTCGAGCTCGCGAAGCTCGTCGAGGAACGCGGTCGACTCCGCGTCGCGGTTCGAGTAGATCAGCGTCACGCGATACGGAAGCGCCTCCTCGCGGATGTAGCGGAGCATGCTTCGAAAGACGGTGATGCCGATCCCACCCGCGACGAAGACGAGCGGTCGCGACGGATCTTTGGGAAGCACGAACTTCCCCTTCGGCGGCTCGACCTCCACCTCGGCGCCGACGGGAAGCTCGGCGAGCGTTCGCTTGAAGGCGCTGTCCCGAAGCCTGGTGGCCAAGCCGAGCACGCCGCGCTCGTTCGGGGAGGTCACGACGGTGATGTGACGGCGTAGGCCTCTCTCGTCCTGGTGGCCGGCGTCCGGGAGGGTGACGAAGAAGTACTGGCCTGGCTCGAAGTCGACCTCCTCGCCGAGGAGATCGAACGTCACGAGGAGCGTTCCCTTCGCGACCTCCCGCTTCTCCTTGATCAGCGCGCGCACGCCCGAACCTTCACGCGGATCGTTCGTGGGCGGTGGCGGCCGAGCCGAACACCACGGCGTTCTCCGACGGGTCGCGGGTGAGGAAGCCGCCGTCGACGGGCTCGACACCGAGGCCGGCCGCGTCTACGCGCGCCCGCACGGAAGCGACGTCCTCCTCGGTCGTAAGCACCACCGTCCAATGCCTGAGGCCGACGGTGTGCGCCGGAGCGGGCCCGACGCCGCGGCCCCGCCAGACGTTGAACGCGACGTGGTGGTGGTATCCGCCGGCCGAGACGAACGCGGCCGACCCGAGGTTCGCCTGCTCCTCGAAGCCCAGGGTGTCCCGGTAGAAGGCAAGCCCTTCGCCGACGTCGCCGACGTGCAGATGCACGTGGCCGACGCGGAGGCCCGCGTCGACGCTGGGGCCAGGCTGCGTGCCGGCAGCCGCGGAGAGCAAGGAGTCGAGGTCGAGCGGGGCGGGGCCGCCCTGGTAGCCGAGGCCCCGCGGCCACTGCTCGCGCGGGCGGTCGGCGGCGAGCTCGATGCCGTTGCCCTCGGCATCTCCGAGGTAGATGGCCTCGTGGGTGCCGTGGTCGGAAGCTCCCTGGATCGGGGTCTGGGTCGCAGCGAGGCGCATTGCAGCGTGCGCCAGCGCCTCGCGATTCGCGTACAGGAGCGCGTAGTGATAGAGGCCGGCATGCCGGCCGGGCGGGCGCGCGGCAGGATCCTCGTGGAGGACGATGACGGCGGGCTCCGAGCCGTCGCCGAGCTCGGTCCAGGCCGCGTCGTGCCCGTGCACGACGAGCCCGAGCGCCCGCTCGTACCAGGCGACGGAACGCTCGACGTTCGCGACCGTCAGGTGGACGGCGCCGAGGCGGAGGTCCGCCGGCAACGCCGGCGCTCTGGACGAACCGGTCTGGGTGGTGACGCTCTCCATGCTGAGTCGGTCACCGGAACGAAAGCAGAAATGCCGAGGGCCGGGCCGGTGTCGATCACCAGGACGAACAGCGGCTGGGGGCCGTTCGGCCCCCAGCCGCGAAACGGCCATCTCGATCACCTCCGAATCTTGTGGGCCGTAGCGAGGTGCATCCGATCACCGCGACCTAAGGTGGAGCTGAGAGCGGGCTAAAAGGTCGCTAAGACTCGGCCGCCGCGGTGCGTTGGGCCACGGCGGCCGTCGCTTCCGTCGCGCCGAGTCGCAGGCGGACGCGGGTACCGCCGCCTTCCGCCCGCTCCGCCGCGACCGCGCCGTCGTGTGCTTCGGCGACCTGCCGGACGATCGCGAGCCCGAGCCCCGAGCCGGGCATCCCGCGCGCGGTCGAGGCGCGGTAGAAGCGGTCGAAGACGTAGGGCAGGTCGTCATCGTCTATCCCCGGCCCCTGATCTCGCACGATCACCTCTCCGTCGGCGACCCGTACGGCAACCGTCCCGCCCGCCGGGCTCCACTTGGCCGCGTTGTCGAGCAGGTTCGCGACCGCGCGCTCGATCGACACTCGCACGCCGTGGACGGTCGACTCGTCGGCATCGAGGGCGAACTCGACCTGAGGCGCGTTTCGCCGCGCCCGCTCGACGGCCTCGGCGACGAGCAGGTCGAGGCGGATCTCCTCCGGGTCCCCGAGGCTGCGGTCGCCGTGCGCCAGCTCGACGAGCTCGGCGACGAGCTCGGTCATCTCCGCGAGCTGCTCGACGACGTCCGCGAGGAGGCGCTCGCGCTCCTCGGTCGACATCGACTGGTCGCGCGCGAGGACCTCGATGTTCGTGCGCAGGCTCGTGAGCGGCGTTCGGAGCTCGTGCGAAGCGTCGGCGACGAGCTGACGCTGCGCGCGGGCCGCCTCCTCGAGCGCGGCGAGCATCGCGTTGAAGCTGGCGGCGAGGCGGCTGAGCTCGTCACGTCCGCGACCGTCGTCGTCGATCCGACGGGCGAGGTCTCGCGTCTCGGTGACGTGCTCGGTCGCCTCCGTGAGCCGTCGCACGGGGCCGAGCGCCGCCCGCGCGACGGCGAGGCCGAGGGCGGCGGCCAGCGCGACGCCGCCCGCGGCGACGAGGATCAGGATCGCGCGGATGCGAGCGAGCGCGTCGTCGACCTCGGTGAGCGGACGGGCAAGCTGGAGCGCGTATCCGTCGCCGAGCGGCGCCGCGAAGACGCGGACGTGCGTTCCGGCGACCTCCGCGTCGCTGAAGAAGGCGTCCTGGCTCCCGGCTGCCACCTCGCGGACCCGCTGGTCGACGGGAAGCGACACGTCACCCTCGGGCGGCTTCAGCGTCGCGCCGTCCGCGCTGGCGAGCTGCACGTAGCCGCCCGCCTCCCCGAGCGCGGGCGCCGGAATCCTGAGGAAGAACTGGCCCGGGCGCGACTCGACCACGCTGAGCGGAATGCGGGAGATGAGAGCGGCGCGCGCGCGGAGCCCCTCGTCGACCTGCGAGCGGAGCTCGCTCCGGACCGCCACGTAGACGATCGCGGAGGCGAGCACGATCGCGATCGCGACCGCGATCGCCGCGACAAGTGTCAGGCGCGCGCGAAAGCTCATCTCGCGCGCAGGGCGTACCCGACGCCGCGCACGGTTCGGATCAGGCGCGGCTTGCCGCCTGCCTCGGTCTTCCGCCGCAGGTAGCCGATGTAGACGTCGAGCGAGTTGGAGCCGGGCCCGAAGTCGTATCCCCAGACCCGCTCGTAGATCGTCGAGCGCGTGAGGACCTGGCGCGGGTTGCGCAGGAAGAGCTCGAGGAGCGCGAACTCGGTGCGCGTCAGCTCGATCAGGTCGTCTCCGCGGCGCACCTCGCGCGTTCGCGGGTCGAGCTCGAGGTCGGCGAAGCGCAGGACCTCGCCGCCCCCGTTCGTCCGCCGGAGGAGCGCGCGCAGCCGAGCGAAGAGCTCCTCGAGCGCGAAGGGCTTGACGACGTAGTCGTCGGCGCCGGCGTCGAGGCCGGCGACGCGGTCCGCGACCTCGGCCCGCGCGGTGAGCATGAGCACGGGGACGCGGTTGCCCGTTCGCCGCAGAGTCCGACACACGTCGAGGCCGTCGACTCCGGGCATGAGGACGTCGAGGACGACGGCGTCGGGGTCGACTTCGCCGCGGTCGAGCCGGTCGAGCGCCTCGTAGCCGTCCGCTGCGAGCTCGACGTCGTAGCCCTCCAGCTCCAGGGCCCGGCGGAGCGCCTCGCGAACCGGGCGCTCGTCGTCGACGACGAGGACATCCATGACAGTCCTATTGTGCGCCGCGACTCTGAGAGAACGCTAAGAGGAGCGCGTTCTTAGCGACTTCTTAGCTCGCTATCAGGTGCGTCTTAGGCGGCCGTGGTTCGATGGCCGCATGGAAGGCCGCGAGACCCACGAGCCCCCCAAGAAGCGCCGACCGAGCCGCCGCTCGCTGACCGCCGGTGCCCTCCTCCTCGCGGCCGCCCTGGCGGGCGGCGGCGTCGGCGCCGCGACGTCGATTGCGGTCGGTAACGGCGGAACGACGACGACCGTCGTGCGGGAGGCGAGGGGTGCGGACGAGGCGACTCCGGCGTCGGCCTCGAGCGCCGACGCGCTCAGCGTCAGTGAGATCTACCGGCGTGCCTCGGCGTCCGTCGTCGAGATCACGGTTACGGGAGGCGCCGGCTCCGCGCCGGTCCCCTTCGGCGGGGAGCGGCCGCAGCCGCAGGCGCAAGGCTCCGGCTTCGTCTACGACGACGAGGGGCACATCGTCACGAACGCGCACGTGGTCGACGGCGCCGACTCCGTGGAGGTGACCTTCTCGGACGGATCTTCGTACGAGGCGCGCGTCGTCGGGACGGATCCGTCCACGGACCTCGCCGTGCTCGACGTCGAGGCGCCCGCGCGCCAGCTCGAGCCGCTGCCTCTCGGCGACTCGGACGCGCTCCGCGTCGGCGACGGCGTTGTCGCGATAGGAAGCCCGTACGGTCTCGAGGCGACCGTCACGAGCGGCATCGTGAGCGCCCTTCACCGGCGCATCGACGCCCCGAACGGGTACTCGATCGCGGGCGCGATCCAGACCGACGCTGCGATCAACAGAGGCAACTCGGGCGGCCCGCTCCTGAACGCAGACGCCGAGGTCGTTGGGGTCAATGCGCAGATCGAGAGCGCGGCCGGCGGAAACGACGGCGTCGGCTTCGCGATCCCGTCGAACACCGTACGCTCCGTGGTCGGCCAGATCCTCTCCACGGGAAGGGTCGAGCACGCCTACCTCGGAGTCTCGCTCGCCGAGAGGGACGGCGCCTCGGGGGCCGAGATCGCCGACGTTCGCTCGGGCTCGCCGGCGGAGCGGGCCGGGCTCGAGGCGGGCGACGTGATCACCCGCGTCGACGGCCGGGCGGTGGAGACGACCGAGGACGTCCACCGCGCGATCGAGTCGAAGAAGCCCGGCGACGAGCTCGAGCTCACGGTGGACCGCGACGGGGCGACGCGGACCGTAACCGCCACGCTCGGGTCGCGTCCCGCTTAGCGGTCTCGCTCGAGACGAGCCGCCGCGGCGGCGAGCGCGGAGCGGGCGTCGCGTGCCAGCGTCTCGACGATCTCGGCCGCGGGCAGCTCCCGTGCCAAGCGGTGCGCCTGGCCGGCCCAGAGGTTGAACCCATCGGCGTCGCCCTTTTCCCGCGCCGCGGCTCTGATCGGCGCGGTCGCGAAGTGCACGTGCGGGTAGGCGGACGGAGCGTGGCGGCTGTGTTCGGCGAGGAAGCGGTTGACGAGGCCGCGCGCGAGCCGTCCGCTGAACGCGCGCGTCAGCGCCGTCGGTGCATCGGCGGCCAGGGCGGCGCGATGGGCGGGGTGGGTCCCCGCCTCGGTGGCGCGAAGGAACCCGGTCCCGATCTGAGCTGCGCTCGCTCCGGCCGCCAGCACGGCCGCGACCGCGGCGCTGTCCGTGATCCCACCGGCCGCGACGAGCGGTAGGTCGAGCTCCGCGGAGACGAGGCGGATGAGCGGCAGGACGCCGAGCGCTTCGGCGTCGTCTCGATCGCTAAACGAGGCTCGGTGCGCGCCCGCCTCGACTCCCTGGACGACGAGGACGTCGACCCCGGCCGCGCTGGCGACTCGAGCCTCATCGACGTCCGTCACCGTCGCCCAGACCTCGGATCCGCGCGCGCGAAGCTCGGCGACCACCTCGGCCGGGGGAGCGCCGAAGGTGAAGGAGACGACCGCGACCGCCTCGTCACGGAGCAAGGCCAGCTTCGCGTCCCAATCGTCGTCGTCGAAGCGCGCGTCGCCGACGTTCGTGCCGTACCGGGCTGCCTCCGCTTCGAGGCGCTCGACGTACGTGCGGATGGCGTCGGCGTCGGCGGTCGGGTCGCCTGGAACGAACACGTTGACGCCGAACGGCGCGGACGTCCGCTCGCGCACGTCACCGATCGCGGTTCGAAGCTGGGAGGCGCCGAGGTAGCCGCCCGCGAGGAAGCCGAGCCCGCCGGCCTGGCTAACGGCCGCCGCGAGCGCGGGTGTCGACGGGCCGCCGCCGAGCGGAGCGAGCACTATTGGATGCCGGAGGCGGTCGAGGATCACGCTAGCCCTCCTCGCTGAGCTCCTCGGCGAGAACCGAGCAGGCGTAGGCGCGCCAGGCGACGTCGGGGGCGTCTATGAGCGCGTGCACGGCCTCGCTGACGTGCGGCAGGCCCGTCGCCTGCGCGCGAAGCGCCTGCACCCCCTGCTCGAGCGCGAGTTGCCGGTCGACGGTTCGAAGGTCGTCCGCCAACGCCGCGACGGCTCGCCCGTGTAGGTCGAGCCCGCGCTCCGGGTCACCGCCGGCGGCCAGAAGGAGGACGGCGCGTCGGCTTGCGGCATGGGTCTCATCCTCGTCGAGCGCGACGCGAGCTCCCGCCACGGACGCGAGAACGACGAGCGCGAGAGCGAGGTTCTCGGTGCCGGGATCGTTCGCGAGCGACCGCTCGAGCTCGGCAAGCCAGGCGGGAGGCGGCATCACACCGGGACGACGATCTCGCCGAACGACTCGGTCTCGCCGCGCTCGTAGGCGCGCGCCGTCAGCGCGGCGGCGACGGCGTCGCGGCTGTCCTGTCCAAGTCGACGCGGCAAGCGTTCGAGTCCCAGGCCGCGGAGAGCGGCCTCCGTCCACGACGCGCGGCTCCGTGAGCCCCTCGTCCCGGCCCAGCGCGTCCAGGAAGCGGTCGGGAAGCTCTCGATCACCGTCGAAGGACCGGCCCGGAGCGCTTCGTAGAGCTCGAGCCCGTGCTCGATCCACTCGTAGTACGCGTTCCCGGCGAGGCGCGCTCGCTCGGGCGTGTAGCGGATCCCGCAGACCTTGCTCGCCAGGTGCCGTTCGCAGGCGCGCGACGCTCGGCCGTCCGCCGCGGCCGCGATCGGGCTGTCGACGGCGATGACTCGCGGGGCCCGCTCGGCGAGCCACGCGGCCACGTCGCCGGGGCGTCGAAGCCGTGTCAAGTCCCGGAGCCCGCCCTCGTCGACGATCGCGATGTGGAAGCCCTTCCGACGTCCGCCTACGTCGACGCCGGCCCACATGCCTAGAGAGGCAGCTCGACGCCCGCACCCCGCTCGCGCGCGGCGTCGAGCACGCGCTTGGCGAACGCGGCGTCGAGCGCGCCGATGCCGAGGTTGACGCAGGCGACCTGCCGAGGCCGGCCGTCGTCTGCGAGCGCCTCGCCCACCGTTCCGTGCGGCCTGGGCCAGCCCTGGAAGTGTCCGAGGGACCGGTAGTACTCGAACTGCTCCACGTCGTCGACGAGGAAGAGCTCGGCTGCCTCGATCGTCTCCGGTCGGAAGTAGAAGTCAAAGTCGATCGGGGCGACGAGCCAGCGCTCACCGAGCCATTCAGGGGTGATCGGAGGCTGAGGGTCCTCGACGATCGGCCCCGCCGTCACGACCACGTCCGCGCCCGCGACCGCCTGAGCGGGCTCCTCGACCGCGACGACGGAGCCGACGAGCCGCTCGACCCGCTCGCGATGCGGGTCGTAGGCGCGGATCTGAACCCCCGCTCTCAGCGAGTTCAGAAGGCGCGAGTGGAAGACGCCCTGTTCGCCACAGCCGAGGATGGCGGCTTCGCTCCACTCGTCGGGAGCCCACCGCCGCACGCAGACGCCGGTCGCGGCCGCCGTCCGGGCGGCGGTGATCTCGGCGCCGTCCATGACGGAGACGGGCACGCCCGTCTCCGCGTCGTTCACCGTGATCAGCCCAGAGATGTAGGGGAGCCCCCGGTCTTTGTTCTGCGGGTACCCGGCCACCCACTTGAGTGCGGCGACGTCGTCGTCTTGGAGGTAGGCGGGCATCGCGTGGATGAACGCGTCGGGCCGCGGATGGATCCCCGGCTTCGGCGGCAGCTCAGCGCGGCCGGCCGCGACCGCGCGGTACGTCGCTTCGACGAGGGCGAGCTGCTCGGGCACGTCGGGGAGGAGCCCCGCCACCTCCTCGCGCGACAGGTACAGCAGCCCGCTCAGCTGACCTCGTGGACCACGGTCGGCTCGATCCGGACGAGGACCCGGTCCATGCCCGGACGCCGCGGGTACTGGCTCTCCGTCTGGTGGTATCGGCGGTTGAGGGCGTCGACGTGGCGCCACGCCTCGTCGCCCTCGACCATCTCGACGACGCGGCCGCGGACGTGGAGCTCCTTGTACGGGTTGCGTTGGTCGACGACGGAGAGCGCGACGCGCGGATCCCGGCGCATGTTCCGCTCCTTTCGGCGGCCCACCGCCGTGTTGATAACGACGTGATCGTTCTCGCAGTCGATCCACACGGGAGACACGTGCGGGGACCCGTCCTCCATGACGGTCGCCAGGTGGCCGAAGTTCCCGCCTGTAAGCATCGCGCGCACGCTCTCGGTCAGCTTCGCCATCGGATCCGCCTCGATCGGGTTGCCCGCTCCTCCACAAGCTTACGTTCGTCCGGCTCGAGCGATCGCCCCGAGCCGGCGCGCGCGTTCTCGCGCGCGTGCTCGGGGCGGGAGGTCGCCGGAATGACGACGTGGACCCGCCTGTCGGCGAGCGCCCACTTGAGAAGCGCTTCGGCCCAGCTCGCAACGCCGAGGTGCTCGAGGTCCGCAACGGGGGCGTCCCGCATCAGGGCTCCCTCGCCGAACGGCCGCATCACGATCACGCCTAGATCGAGCTCCTCGGCGAGCGGAAGGATCTCTCGCTCGACCTCTCGCTCGACCGGGTTGTACGGGATCTGGACGGCGTCGATCCGCCCCGTCCGCATGATCCTCGCCAGCTCGCCGAAGGCCGAGCGGTCGTAGTGCGTCGCCCCGAGGAAGCCTATGCGCCCCGCCTCGCGCTCAGCCTCGAGCCACGGGAGGTGCTCCTCCCAGGCGACGAGGTTGTGCACCTGCTCGAGGTCGACGCGCCCACCGAAGAAGCGGAGCTGATCGTCGAGCTGGCGGCGACCCTCTGCGGCCGATGCCGTCCAGATCTTCGTCGCGACGAAGGCCTCGCCACGGCGATGCCCGAGCGCACGTCCGAGCACCTCCTCGGCGCGGCCGTACATGGGCGACGAATCGACCACACGCACACCGGCTCCGAACGCGGCCTCGACGACAGCGTCCGCGCTCGGCTGGTGCGCCGGCCCCACGTCGAACGTCCGCCACGTGCCGAGCCCGACGACGGGGAGCTCAAGCCCCGTCCTCCCGAAGCGGCGCGTCTCCACGGCGGAAGGTTGTCACGGGCCGGCCGCCCCGCCGCCGACGTCGAACAGGAGGATGAGGAGGAGCGACCCGACCGCGACGACGGCGAGCACGACGAGCGTCACGAGGATCGCGATCCGGCCGCTCCGTCCCATCACGCCGCCGCCCAGTCGACCCAGCGGAACGCGCCCGTCGCGTAGACCCGCACGGCGATGCGCGGGTAGTACGACCGGAAGCACCAGCGCATGCATGCCTCGAACCGCCCCGACGTCGAGATGTACTGCGAGACGCCGCCCAGCGGGCTCGCGTAGCCGTGCGTGTGGTCGACGAACCTGATGAACCAGTTCACGTGCGACGGCCAGCGCTCGCTGTATCCCGACGACGAGAGGATGCGCGTCCGGGCGCGGTTGTAGCACCAGCGGACGCCGAGGTTGTAGCGGTAGAGCCGAATACCGACGTGGTTGAACGCGTCGACCCAGAAGTGCCAGTGCTTGCAGATCGGCGCCGCTTCGCCGGACGCGCACGCCTCGTCGGTCACCGTCGACGTGCGAACCGCGCGCCTGGCCGCGCGCTGCGCCTCGACGGGCGGCTCACCCCCTCCGCCTCCTCCGCAAGAGACGCTGTACTCGTCGCCGCCGGCGCTCGTCACGTCCGTGTACGCGACGGCGGCCTGCTCGTCCTCGTAGGGGTCGCCGTGGTCGGCCGCGGCCACTGACGGAAAGGCCAGCGCCGCGAGCCCGAGCAGCAGCGGAACGTATCTCATGTCGTGCTCCTTCCTCGCTCTTTCAACCGCTGCGGGCCACACGACTGTAGGGACCCAAAACGCGCCGAAAAACGCCCTTTTGGGACAGGAACCGCGCGACTAGGTCAATAGAGCGCCGTCGCTAGGCGACGCCGATACTGCTGCGTAAGCGGGTGATCGTGGCCGAGCTCTTCGAAGAGCGCGACCATCACGCCCCGGATCCGGTCTCGACGCGTTCGATCGGCGTCGACGACCTCGGCGAGGAGCCACTCGAGCGCGCGCTCGTAGTCACCCTCCGCGAGGGGGCCGACGATCTCGGGTAACTCGCCGCTCGCCTGGAGCTCCGCCAGGAGCCGCTCACCCGCCGAGGGCCCGGTGAGCGCGTCGAGGAACGCGTCGACTCCCTGACGCGACTGCACGCCGACGAACTCACCGGCGACGCGCCCGTTCTTGAAGCCCTTCACCGCTGGAATGCCTCGGATTCCGAAACGGTCGGCGAGCGCGGGGTTCGAGTCGATGTCGACCTTGGCGAGGACGACGCTGCCCGCGCGCGACTCGACCGCCTCCGAGAGCACCGGGTCCAGCATGTGGCACGGAGCGCACCAGTCCGCCCAGAAGTCCACGACCACGGGAGTCGCGCGCGAGCGCTCCACGACGTCTCTCTCGAACGTCGCTTCAGTCACCTGCATCGATTCCCTCCAGTGTCGCCCGGACGAGGCCGGGCAGCGTCCCGATGTTGTAACCCCCCTCGAGAACGAACGCGCGCCGGGCGCACAGTCTTCCCGCGCGGCGAGCGAGCTCGTGAAAGCCGTCCTCGCTCACCTGCATCCCGCCGAGCGGGTCGCCCGCGGCGGCGTCGAACCCGGCCGAGACGAGAAGGAGATCGGGCCGAAACGAAGCGATGGCCGGCTCGAGGACGCTGGCCATCGCTTCGAGATACGCCCCGTCGCCCGCGCCGGCGGAGAGAGGGACGTTCACCGTGGTCTCGTTCCCTTCGCCCGGTGCGCCGCTTCCGGGGTAGAAGGGCCACCGGTGCACCGAGGCGTAGAGAACCGAGGGGTCGTCCCAGAAGATCGCCTGGGTGCCGTTGCCGTGATGGACGTCCCAGTCGAGGATGGCGACGCGCCCGAGTCCGAGCTCGCGCTGCGCGAAGCGGGCGGCGACGGCGACGTGGTTCAGGAGACAGAACCCCATCGCCCGGTTCGCGAGCGCGTGGTGCCCCGGCGGCCGCACGAGGGCAAAGCCGCCGTGCTGAACGGCCTCGATCGCCGCGCCGGCCGCGAGGAGGGCGGCCTCGTAGCTCGTCTCGGTGCAGATCGTGTCGGGATCGAGGTACGCGGAGCGCTTCGTCCGAGCGATCCAGCGGAGAAACTCGACGTAGTCGTCGGCGTGGCAGGCCAGGATCTCGTCCTCCGTGGCGGCGCGGGTTTCGAGGAAGTCGGGGAACGCTTCGTGAAGCGCCGCGAGCCGCTCGGGCCGCTCGGGGTGCGCGCCCGTCGGATGGAGCCGGGCAAAGCCGGGATGGCTGATGAGCGGTGTCACAATCGAGCGGTGAAGCATTGCGCGGCCTTGCTCGCCGTGCTGGCATTCCTCGCCGGCTGCGGCGGAGACGAGCCGGCCGCGCCCGATGCGGTCTACAAGGTCGCCGTGACGATGGAGGACGCGCGGCCCGAAGATCCCGAAGATGTCGCCAAGCGGAAACAGACGGCGTGGGTCGAGTGGATCGACGCCGTGGCTGGGCGCTGGCGCATCCAGGTGCGCTCGCCGACGGAGCCGGGAA
>DASZKB010000156.1:0-16398 GCA_035947475.1 Gaiellaceae bacterium
GCGCGAGCGAAGGGCCGCTGAACGTGCGCGCTCTCGTCGTTACGAACATGTATCCGACCGCGGCGGTTCCGTACGCCGGCGCGTTCGTCGCGGCCCAGGTCGAGAGCGTCCGCGCCGCCGGCGTGGACGTGGACGTTTTCCATCTCGCCCGGCCGGAGCACGGGCGGAACGTCTACCGGGGTCTCGGGGAGAGGGTGAAGGAGCGCGTCTCCGAGCTCGAGCCGGACCTCGTCCACGTCATGTACGGCGGCGTCATGGCGGACGCCGTGAACCGGGCGGTTCGCGACCGCCCCGTCGTCGTCTCGTTCTGCGGCACGGATCTGCTCGGTGGGCGAGCGGACGGGATCGTCGCGCGCTTGGCGGTCCGCTACAGCGCCCGTGCCTCCCGCCGCGCGGCGCGGCGGGCCGCGGGGATCGTCGTCAAGTCCCGGAACCTCTACGCGGCGCTCCCGCGCGAGGTCGACAGGTCGCGCGTCTGGATCGTGCCGAACGGCGTCGACGTCTCTCGCTTCCGACCGCTCGACAGGGACGAGTGCCGGCGGCGGCTCGGGTGGAGCGTGGATCGGCGGCATGTCCTCTTCCCGGCGCCGCCCGCGCGGCCCGAGAAGCGCTTCGAGCTCGCCGAGGCGAGCGTCGCGCTTCTGAACGGAGGCAGCCCCGCTCCCGAGCTCCACGCGCTCGAGGGCGTTCCGCACGAGGACGTCCCGACGTGGCTGAACGCCGCAAACGTCGTCGTCCTGACGTCGGCGCACGAGGGGTCGCCGAACGCGGTGAAGGAGGCGCTCGCGTGCAACGTCCCGGTCGTCTCGGTGGACGTCGGGGACGTTCGCGAGCGAATCGAGGGAATCGAGGGGTGCTTCCTCGCCGCGCCGACTGCCGAGGACCTCGCAGACAAGCTCGAGCGCGCAATCACGCGGTCGGAGCCGATCGCGGGGCGCGAGCGCATGGCCGAGCTCTCGCTGGAGCGGGTCGCGGCGCGGCTGTTGGGCATTTACGGCTCGCTCGCGAACGGAGCCGCGGATGCGAAGCTCTCCAGGGGTTGAGGCTCCGTGGCGCGGCTGAGGGCGTACGGGCTCGAGTACCACGACATAGTCGGCGGCGACCACGCCGAAAGCGGGTTCCCGGGCGCGGGTCCCGCGCGTTACAAGATCACGTGGCCGACGTTTCTGGAGCACCTCGACCGAATCGGTGAAGTCGTCCCGGTGCCGCCCTCTCTCGTCGCTCCCGTAGCCGGCGACGACGGCGCCTCGTCCTGGTCGCTGACGTTCGACGACGGCGGCACGAGCGCCGTGGAGGTGGGCGAGGAGCTGGTGCGGCGCGAGTGGCGCGCCTACTTTTTCGTAACCACGAGCCTGATCGGCACTGCGGGGTTCCTCGACGCCGATGGGATCCGCGCGCTCGACGCGATGGGCCACGCGATCGGGTCGCACTCGGTGACGCACCCGTCGCGCATGGCTGCACTGCCACTGGAGGACCTGCTCTACGAATGGCAGGCGAGTGTCGACGCGCTCTCCGAGCTGGTTGGCAGAGAGATTCGAACGGGCTCGGTGCCCGGCGGCTGGTACGGGACGCACGTCGCCACCGCGGCGGTCCGCGCCGGGATCGAGACGCTCTTCACCTCCGAGCCGGTCCGGACGGCGCGGCGGGTCGACGGTTGCCTCCTGGTCGGCCGGTACGCCATCCGTGAGATGACGAGCGCCCGGGACGCGGCGGCCGCGGCGGCCGGGGATCCTTCTGTGTGGCTTCGCCAGTACGCCGGCTGGAGCCTCAGAAAGCCGGCGAAGGCGATCGGAGGGCGACACTACGATCGCGTGAGGGGGACGCTCCTGGCGGCGCGAAGCAGGCGCGTACCCCGTTGACGCGACGCCTCCGCGTCACTCGCGAGCACCTCGCGAGGTTCGCCGACGCGAGCGGTGACCGGAATCCGCTTCACCTCGACGAGGACTTCGCGCGCGCGACGCCGTACGGACGCTGCATCGCGCAGGGCGCGCTCGTCACGACGGCGGCGCTCGGCGTCGCGGATGCGGAGACGCTCGAACATGTCCGCTCGCTTCAGATCCAGTTCAAGCAACCGGTGTTCCCGGATGAGGAGTACGCGATCTCGCTCGTCGGCTCGGGCCGGGGGAACGTCCAGATCGAGGTCGCGGGCGGCGGACGGGCCGCCGCCGCGATCGCCGTCGCCGCCGACTCGGACGGCCCTCGACTCGCGGAACCCGGGCTCGACGCCTCCGTGGGGACGCGGGCCGCGGCGCGGCGCTTCACGGTCGAAGAGCTCGCCGCCGCGGATCCGGCGCTAGACGAGCCCTACGCGTGCGACGTGGACGCGCTCGCCGCGCTCGCGGAGGAGCTCGGGGCAGGAAGGGTCCCGCGCAGCGTCCTCGTCTGGCTCGCCGCGGCCAGCTACACCGTCGGCATGCTCGTTCCGGGGGAAGACGCCGTCTTCGTCGGGGCGCGGATCGCTCCCGCCACGGCGCCGCGGGCCGGGCGGCTGAGCGGCTCCGTCACGGCCGTCGACGACCGCACCGGTCTCGTCGCCGTCGAGGTCGCGGTCGAAGACCGCGAGGCGTCTGCGTCGATGGTCTTGCACGCGTTCCTCCGCACGCGTGTCCCGTCCCCGGACCGCGGCTCGCTGGAGCCGCACCTCGCGCCCTCGGCCGAGCTCGCCGGCCGCAACGTCCTCGTGGTCGGCGGGAGCCGCGGCCTGGGCGCCGCGGTCAGCGGAGCGTTCGCCACGCAGGGAGCGACGGTCTGGGTGGGCTTTTCCCGGAGCCGCCGACACGCCGAGGGTCTGCGGTCCGAGTTCGGCGCGGAACGGATCCGTCTCCTCCAGTTCGACGCCGAGGACTCGGAGGAGACGCGAACCGCCTTCGAGGAGCTGCGGGGCGAGGCGCCCGCCCTCGACGGGGTCGTCTTGTGCGCCGCCCCGCCGCTCTACGAGACGGCGCTTCACCCCGCCGCCTCGGACGCCACGCTCCGCTTCGTGCGCTCGAGCCTCGCGATGACTCTCGTTCCGCTCGGGGAGGCCCTCCAGGTTCTTGCTCCGGACGGTTGGGTCGTCCTCGTCTCGTCGGCGGGCCTCGACGACCCGCCCGAGGCGTGGCCGCACTACGCGATCGCGAAGGCGGCGCTCGAGGGCGCGGCGGCCTACTGCGAGCGCCGCACGGGCGCGCGCGTCCTCGTCGCCCGCGCCCCGAGGATGTGGACGGACAGCACGAACACGCCGCTCGGGAGGTTCGGCGCCATCCCGAAGGAGCAAGTCGCCGCCGCGATCGTGCGTTGGGCGATGAGCGCCGACGAGGCTCGCCCGAGCGTTCTCACCGCCGACGAGCTCACCGCCGCGGCGCTCGCGCGACCGAGCGCCTAGCCGCCGCGTCCCGGGACCGGCCCCGGCCTAGGCGGCCAGCTTCGAGTCGACGAGCGAGACGAACTCGCCGACGTTCGAGGCGTTGGCGATCTCGGAGCTCTCGAACCTGATGCCGAACTTCCTCTCGCTGGCGAGGACGAGCATCACGTGGACGATCGAGTCCCAGCCCTCGACATCGGCCGCGGTCGTCTCCGGCCGGAGCTCGACCCGCCTGCCGAGCACCTCCTCGAAGACGTCGCCGAGCGATTTCCAGATCGCGTCAGTGCCCAACGAGCGCTCGCTTCGCGATCGGTGCGTCCGAGACGGCGTAGTCGTCGACGGCGAGCTGCCAGTCGGTGGACCCGTCGTCATGCGCCTGCGTCAGTGTGAAGCCGAGCTTCTCGTAGTGGCCCGCGACGAGCCCGTTCTTCTTCGTCGGGACGTAGCGGCCGCGCAGGGTCGCCGCGCCGGCATCGCGCGCGACCTCCACTAGCTGATCGAGGACGAACTCCTCGAGGCGCCGCGAGATGACCCGGCAGCTCATCAGCCACGTGACGACGTCGAGCGCCTCGCCGTCCCGCTTCGCGATCACGACCGAGATCAAGCCGTTGTCGCCGAAGCGATCGGTCAACGTGACGTAATACGGGAAGTAGTCGGGGTCCTCGGCGAAGTCCTTGAGCTCCGCGGGCGAGTGCCGAATCGTCGTCAGATTGAATTGATTCGTCCTCTGAACGAGCTGCGCGATACGCGGAAGATGGAGGTCGTCGAACCGCTCGAACTCGGCTTCCATCTCGAGGCTGACGAGGTACTCGCTGACATCCGTGAAGCGCGCCTGCTCGGTATCGCGCAGGACGTTCGCGCGGTAGAAGTCGGCGCGCTTTCGGTCCTCTTCGCTGAATTGCGTCGTCTCGAAGAGATTGAGCGATTCGAGATACGGAACGTATTCCGCCGGATCGCTTGGCAGCTCGGGAACGCAAACGTCCGGGACGAGATCTCGGACGAGATTCCGCTCGAAAGGCGTGTCGTCGACGAAGACGATCGAGTCGAGCCCGATGTTCAGGCGGCTTGCGAGCTCGCGGAGATTGGATGCTTTGTCACCCCAGTTGGCGATGAAGCAGCTGATGTCGTCCTCGCGCAACACCATGTCGCTGTGCGCCCGGAATGGCTCGTGCGCCTTTTCCGGATCGTTCTTGCTGCAGACGCCCAGGATGACGCCGCGCGCGCGGAGCTCCTTCAGCCATGTCTGGAACTGGACGAACGCCTCGCCGTCTCCCAGCTCGCCCAGCCGGATGCCCTCGAGCCCGTCGTCGCCGATGACGCCCCCCCAAAGCACGTTGTCGAGGTCCAGCGCGACGCACTTCATGCCCCTCCCCTTCGAAGCGCGGAAGATGTCGAGCGCCTGGCCCGCGACGTGAGGAAGCGCTTCGGGGTGACAGAAGCTCTTGCTGTAGAACCAGAGCCTCTCGTCGAACCACGCCTTCTTTCCCACCCACGAAGCGATGTAGTCCGTGTCGACCGTGAACACGTTCTCGGTCTCCGCCGCCACCTGTCGCAGCCTTTCGTTCACCCGTCGCACCGCGTTGGGAAGCGACCCCTCGATGCGGCCGGTGAGGTTTCCCCACGCGCGCTCGTACGGGACGACGAACTCGTTCACGACGACTGTGACGCCGGGGATCTGAGCGGCGCGCCGCACGACCGAGACGAGCTGAGCGGCCTCGCTCTCCGCGGCCTCGATCCGCTGCGACGCGTCCACCCCGAGGAGCACGTTGCGAAGCGCCTGCACCGCCGTGAGGAAGACGACGAAGTCGGGCTGGAACGAGTACAGCGGCGATCCCTCGTCGAGGATCGTCTGGTGCACCGTGTTGTACTCGGGCTCGTACGTCACGAGCGGAAACCCGCTCGCCTTGCCGAGGCCCTTCAGGACGCCGGCGTAATACTGGGTGGTCGAGAAGCCGAGGACAGCGACGCGGGCGCCCTGTTCGTCGGGGCCCCCGTCCCTCGCAAGCCCCATTAGCTTGATGTAGTCGAACCCGTCAGGTAGATACATATTCTCTTTCTCCGAGTCGCGCCGTCTTTACAGAGACTATCGTCGTATCACGTACTGAAGTCTTCGTCACCCATCAGGTGACCGGGACCCTCACCGTCGCCGCGGTTCAGATGAACGCCGTCCCGCCAGCCCGGAATCGCGTCGAGGCGGTCGGCGAGCTCTTGTGAGAAGTAAAAGAAGAAGTTCGATGGGCCTTCCTCGTATCCCGCCGCCTTCAACGCATCCGACCACACCGGGTGAAGCTGATTCGATACGACGATGTCGACGCCTCGACGTGTGAGAAAAGCATCGGCCGCGGCGACGACGAGATCGGCATCACGTGGTGCGGCGAAGCAATCCGCTATCGAGCCGACGCGCATGTTTCCGAAGTACTTGTTGTCTCTCATCTGCGCGTCGACGACGACCGCCCATCCGATGACCTCTTGCCCACGGCGGATTGCGAGCCGAATAAGCCCGGGCTCGGTGGTCGGAAAGATGCGGCGCAACGCCTGCTGGCCCCGGTCGGCGACCAGGACGTAGGCGCCGGCGCCGGCGGAGAAGACATCGTCCGCAGAGCGGTCGAAGTCGCCCAGCTCTTCCGAGGTGACCGCCTCCGCCGAGGTCCGCCTGCGTCCCGACCGCGTCACGACGAGTCGGCGGACGGCGAGCGCGGTCCGGGCGAGCCGGGCGCGTCCGAGCACCCTGAGCGCTTTCTGAAGTCTCGCGTTGCCGGCCGGTAGGCGGATCTCGCGGGCGAATCGGTTCGCCGACTTCACGTCGAAGAAGAACGGGACGGTTATGTGCCGCCATCCCGCGGCCGTGAGAAGACGCGCGTACTGCGTCTCCTCCGACCCGAGGCCCAAGCTGTAGAGGTACGGGCTTCGACGGACGGCGTCGATCAGGAGGGCGACGGACACGTGCCCGTACGCGCTGTCGACCTCGCCGAGCGAAAGCGGCATCTGGAGCGCTCCGAGATCGACTGGACGGCCTTCGAGGAAGAACCGCCGGTGCTTGAGTATGTATCCGCCGTAGGCGTCGCTGTCGTCGACGGCGACGAAGCTCTCGTCCCAGGCGGGAAGCTTCTCGGCTCCCCCCGGCCGCTCGCGGGCGGGGAAGCTCCATCGGCTCCCGGCTTCGGCGAGCCTGGCGTTGAGACGCTCGACCGCCTCACGATGGGCAGGGGAATAAGAAACGATCTGCAGGAGGATCCTCGAGTACCGCGGGCCGCCCCTCGCACGATACGCGGCTCCACCGGACCGTGCAACAGCACGAAACGAGCGATGACGACGCCAGCCCGGGGTCGACACCGCCGATGCCCCGGCCCACTATCCTCGAGAGACACCGGGAGCACCTCCGCGCGGCGTTCGTGTCTCCGACTGCAAACTCTTTGCGTTCGTTTACGACGTGAATCGGCTTCCTGGCCTTGTGAGCGCACCCGCGCCGAACGGCGCCCTGGTCGCTTGCCCGCGGGTGGAGGCAGTCTGAGGCATGGCGGTCCGCGGCTCGACCGCTCCCGAGCACCACGCGATCACCGTCGTCCGCGAGCTCTGCGAGGCGCTGGAATCCGAGGGAGTCAGCTACTGCCACTGGAAGAGCAACGCGGCCCTCGATCGGTCACGAACCGGCCAGAACGACCTCGATCTCCTCGTCCGTCGGGGCGACAGCGAGGTCTTTACCGCGATCGTGCACCGGCTCGGCTTCAAGCAGGCCGAGAATCCGGCGAGATCGCTGCCCGGCGTGTCGAACTACTACGCGTACGACCGAGCGGCGGACCGCTTCGTCCATATCCACGCGCACTACCAGCTGATCGTCGGCGACGATCTGACGAAGAACTACCGCCTCCCGCTCGAGAACGCGTTCCTCGACGGCGCGCTGCAAGACGGCGAGTTCCGCGTCCCCCCGCGTGAGCTCGAGCTCATCGCGCTGGTGATCCGGCTGACGCTGAAGCATTCGACGTGGGACGCTCTCGTCACACGCCGCGCGAAGATCTCGGCCCGGGCGCGGGAGGAGCTCGCCTTCCTTCGGGCCCGCGCCGACGACGAGCTCCTCTACCGGCTGCTGCAGCAGCATCTCCCGTTCGTGGAGCCGCAGTCCTTCGCCGCCTGCCTGCGCACGCTCGAGGGGACGTCCGCGGCCCGGGCGCGCATGCGAGCGGGACAGCGGCTCGCCGCCGAGCTTGCCCCGTGCGCACGGCGCTCGCGCGTCACGGACGTTCGCCTGAAGCTGTGGCGCCAGACCGTCGGGACCGTCCGCGGCGCCCTCAACAGGCCGCCGGCGCGGAAGCGGTTCGTGGCGGGAGGCGCGCTCGTCGCGGTCGTCGGCGGGGACGGTGCGGGGAAGTCGACCGTCGTCGACGGGCTCAGCAAGTGGCTCGAGAAGAACTTCGCCGTCACGAAGCTCCATCTCGGCAAGCCGCGCCGCTCGGTGACGACCTTGGCGGTCGAGGCGGCCGCGACGCCTTCGCTTGCCGCGCTCGCGCTCGTCGGCCGTCGCGCTCCGCCTTCGTCGCGCGTCCGGATGCTCGTCACCGTCGTCAGGGCGCGCGACCGGTTCATCGCGTACCGGAACGCCCGGAGAATCGCGACGAACGGCGGCCTGGTGATCTGCGATCGGTTCCCGCTCCCGGAGATCACGCTGATGGACGCGCCGCGCGTGCGCCGTGTGGCGGCGGCGGGGGCCGAAAACGGGATCGTGCGGCGCTTGGCCGCGCTCGAGGAGCGGTATTACCGCGCCCTGACGGCTCCCGACGTCTTGATCGTCCTCCGCGTCGACCCCGAGATCGCCGTCGCACGGAAGCCGGAGGAGGCGCCCGAGTTCGTCCGCGCCCGCTGGCGAGAGATCTGGGAGGTGGACTGGGACGCAGTGCCCGCGCACGTCATCGACGCGGGCCGCTCAGCCCCGGAGGTCCTCTCCGACGCGAAAGCGCTCGTCTGGTCGGAGCTGTAGGCGGGCGTGACGTGAGCCCGAGCGCCGCCAAGCCGCGCCTCGTGGAGCTCGCCGGCCCGGCCGGCGCCGGCAAGAGCACCGTCTTTCGGGCGTTGGTCGCGCGGGACGGGACGGTCGAAGGAAGGCCGAGCCTACGGAAGCGCGAATACGCCGGCGTGCTCGCGAGCGAGCTGCTCGGCGTTGCCCGGACGCTGCTTCGCGACCGCGCGTACCTGTCGCGCGTGACCCCCGAGCAGATCCAGATGATGGCCTACCTGCAGGCGCTGCCACGGGTACTCGATCGCGTCGATTTGGCGGAGAGTCGAACGCTTGCGCTTGACCAGGGGCCGATCTACCTGCTCACGCGGCGAAGCCTCACGAACGAGCGCCTGGCGGCGTGGCGAAGGCGAGTCGTCCAGACTTGGGCGCCGCTCCTGGATGTCGTCGTTTGGCTCGACGCGCCCGACGCGGTGCTCGTCGAGCGGATCAACGCCCGCGACAAGCGCCACAGGCTCCAGGGGAGCCCCGAGGAGACGGCGCTGAAGGCCCTTCGGGAGAGCCGAGCGGTCTACGAACGGGTGCTGGACGAGCTCGAGACCGACCGGCCGCGCTGGGTCGTCCTCCGGTTCGACACGAGCGTCCGGTCGGCGGAGGAGATCGCCGACGAGGTGCTCGCGGCGCTCGACGAGCGCGAGACGCCGGTCGCGCAAAGCGCGTAGTGGCGACGCTCGAGCCCCAGCCGACCGCGACCCGACGGCGCGGGCCGCTTCGCCGCCTCGTGGCGGGAGCGCTCTCCGACGACACGCTCTCGAAGAAGGCGTCGCTCAACATGGTCGCGTCCGTCCTCGACTACGGCGCGCGAATCGTGGTCGGTCTCCTCATCAACCCGATCCTCGTCTCGCGGCTCGGCGACCTCGTCTTCGGCGTCTACCAGGTCCTCACTCAGCTGATCCACTACGCCACCCCCGCGGGCGGGCGGCCGAGCCAGGCGCTCAAGTGGACGATCGCCCACGACCAGTACTCGACCGAGTACGACGAGAAGCGTCGCCAGGTCGGGAGCGCCCTGACCGTCTGGTTTCTCTTTCTCCCGCTTCTCGCGGTTGTCGGCGGCGTGCTCGCCTGGTTCGCCCCCCTTCTCGTCGCCGCGCCCGCGCACCTCCATCTCCCCATCCGGGTCGCGGCAGGCCTGCTCGTCCTGGATCTCGTCGCGGCGGGCCTCCTGACGATCCCGCAGTCCGTCGTCCAGGGCGAGAACCTCGGATACAAGCGGATGGGACTCTCGACCGTCGTCATCTTCGTGGGCGGGGGTCTCACCGCCACGGCGGCGGTCCTCGGGGGCGGGCTCGTGGGGGTTGCGGCGGCCGCGGTCGCGACCACCGTCTTCACGGGCCTCGTTTTCTGGTGGGTCGCCCGTTCGTACGTCCCGTGGTTCGGGATCTCGAGGCCCGCGCTGGCAGCGGTGTGGTCCTTTGTGGCTCTGAGCGGCTGGTTCCTCCTCTGGAACCTCGTCATGCAGCTCATGCGCGCGAGCGACGTGGTCGTCCTCGGGATCGCCGCCTCCCCCGAGCTCGTGACCGTCTACACGCTCTCGCGCTACGTCCCCGAGGCGATCTTCGGGGCCGTCGCGATCATGGTCTCGGGGATCATGCCGGGGCTCGGCGGCTTGATCGGCGCCGGCGACATGGGCCGGGCGATCACCGTGCGCCGCGAATCGATGTCGCTGACGTGGCTGATCGCGACGGCCTCGGGCGCCGCCTTCCTCCTCTGGCAGGAGTCGTTCCTCCGCCTGTGGGTGGGTGAGGAGTACTACCCGGGCCGCCTCGCCACCCTTCTCATCATCGTGATGATCCTGCAGTTCGCGTTCATCCGAAACGACTCGAGCATCATCGACCTCACGCTCAAGCTCCGCGCCAAGGTGCTGCTCGGGTTGCTGTCGGCGGGGGTCGCGGTCGCGGCCGCCGTGCTCCTCCTGAAGACGTGGGAGACAGGCATTGCAGCGCTCGCGGCCGGCTTCATCGCGGGTCGGTCGATCCTGACGCTCGCGTACCCGTGGCTCGTGGCGCGCTACCTAGGGCTGTCCGCGTGGGGGCAGATCACCGGGGCGGTCAGGCCGGCCGTCGTCTGCGCCGTGCTCTTCGCCGGCGCGGTCGCCGCCGCCCCGCTTACGCGCGCCGATTCGTGGCTCACCCTCATCTTCTTCGGCGGGCTCTCGCTGGCGGTGCTCGGAGCGGCCTCGTTCTACCTCGGGCTCTCGGCTCGCCAGCGGGGCCAGCTGTCGCGGCGGCTACGGCAAGTCCTGCGGCGGGCGTAGAGCGGCGCTAAGGCCGCGCGTACTCGACGTGCAGGACCGGCCTCGGCCCGCCCTCGAACGACTCGGCCGTGCGCCGCCCCGTCCCCGTGATGATCACGACGGCGGCGTTACCGGCGGCCCAGCCCGGCCTATTGACGACCTCCTGGAGCACCGAGCTCAAGTCGGGCGTCCGCTGCGCCTCCCCGGCGGAGCCCGCTGTCCAAACCGGCACCGCCCATCCCGCCGACGCATTCGTTCGCGGCCTGCTCGAGATGCCGAACGTCGTCGTGGCGAACCCTGCGGCGTTGTCGGACGCTTGCGCCCGGACGGTGAGGCTCGCCGCGTTCCGTCCCTTCTCGTCCGCCTGGAACTGGACGTAGGCGCGTGTGATCGTCGCTCCCCGGGGCACCGTGATCCCGGTGAACCTCGCTCCGAGCGTCGTCGCGACCGTCGCTCCGTTGAGCTGGTCGGAACCGAGCTCGAGGTCGCCGCCCGTGCGGGAGATCGTTCCGTCCGCCCACTCGTGCGCGTCGTCCGTGCCGATCGCGACCGGAACGTCCAGGACGACGATGTCGGGGTTGTCGACCGACACGGCGACGGGCGCTGACGTCGTCGCGTTCCCCGCGCCGTCGCGGGCGGTGGCCGTCAGGGTGTGAGCTCCGTCGGAAACCGTCGTCGTGTTCCACGAGACCGACCAACCGCCGGTCGCGCTCGTGTCCGTTCCGATGCTCGAGCCGTCGACGAAGAACTGGACCGAGGCGACCGTCTGGTTATCGGAGGCGGTCGCCTCGACGGGGATCGTGCCCGAGACCGTCGCTCCCGTGAGCGGCGAGCGGATCGCCGCGACAGGCGGCGTGTTGTCGACGGTGACGGCGTTCGAGTCGGTCCGCGTCTGCCCGCGCGTGTCCGTCGCCGTCGCCGTGACGGTGTGCGCGCCGTCCAGCGCCGGGCGCGTGTCCCACGAGGCGGACCAACCGTCGGCTCCGTTCGTGTCCGTGCCGATCGCTTCGCCGTCGACGGAGAACGCGACCTGTGTCACGCCAACGTCGTCGGAGGCGCTCGCCTGGACGAGCACCGTCCCCGAGACAGTCGCGCCCTCGGCGGGGCTCGTGACGCTTACAGTCGGCACCGCGTCGAAGTTGTCGACGACGACGGCGTTCGAGTCCGTCGCGGTCTGCCCGCTCGTGTCCGTTACTCTCGCCGTAACCGTGTGCGGGCCGTCGGTGGCCAGCGTGGTATTCCACGGGGCCGACCATCCATCCCCACCGTTCGTGTCCATGCCGATGCTCGAGCCGTCGACGGAGAACGCGACCTGTGTCACGCCCACGTCGTCCGAGGCGCTCGCCGCGACGGTGACGATCCCGGAGACGGTCGCGCCTTCGGAGGGAGCCGTCAGCGTCACGGCCGGCGGCGCGTCGGGCGGCGGTGTATCGCCCGAGGGTGCCGCGACCTCGTAGAGCTTGCCGTCGTTCTCGTTCGGATCCGCGCCGTTGTCGACCTGGCGGTCGACAATCCAGTAGTTGAGCTTCGACGAGCTGTCGTTCGGGTCCGAGCTCGGCGCCATGGTGACGCCGGCGTAGAGGCGGTTCGTGCCCGGGATCCCGCGGCAGTCGATGATGCGGACGAGCGCGCCAGCCTTCGTCACCTCGTAGATCGACTTCGTGCTCGGATCGACGACGAGGAGGAGATTGCGCTGCGGATCGATCCCGATCCCCTCCGCGTCCCTCGATCCGTACTGCGCTACGTCGAAGTGGGTGACGCTGTCGTCCCCGTCTCCGAAGACGCCGTTGACCGGGTCGATGTCGTAGACCTCGATCCCCGTGCCGTCGGACACGAACAGGTGCCCGGAGGCGGGGTCGTACTCGACGCCCTCGGCATCCGTGCTGCCGAAGGTCGTCGTGCTGAAGCTGGTCACCGAATCGTCGGAGGTTCCGTGGACGCCGTCGGCGCCCGGACGAGCCATGTAGATCCTGTCTCGGTCGTCATCGGAGGTGAAGAGCGTCTGGTTCGCGGGGTTGTACCCGACTCCCGACGGTTCCCGGTGGGTTTCGCTGATCCGCCAAGCGAGCGTCGTTCCAATGCCGGTCCCCGAGCCGGTCGTCGTGCCCGAGAACAAGTTCTTCCCCTGGTAAAGCGTCATCTCGTCGACTTCCGAGTCGGCGATGATGAAGCGATCGGTGGCGGCGACGTACGTGATCCCCGCCGGGTCGGGGCTTGGTGTCGCGTACAGCGACGTGTGGATCGTCTTGATGTACGTCCCGGTGACGCTCGTCTGCGCGCCCGCGTTCGCGACGACCGCTAGCGCAAGTGGGACGACGAGGGACGCGACGGCAAGCCGCGCACCAACGCGAGAACGTGCCGCACGGATAAGAATTTGAGTATGGATGACGTAATTCCGGGCTCTAGGCCCTCGGCCGCAATTCGGCCGAGCCGCAGAAGCAGGGTATCGCGCGGGGCGGCGGCACTCAAGAGGTCCAGGCGATGAGTTCCCTCATCGCGTGTCCCGGGACGCACGCCTCGGGATAGCGCGCATCGCCACAGGGCTCTACCATTCGCGTACCTTCGATACGCAGGCGGGGGAGTAGCAGGGTGAGAAAACGTTCGTGGGCGATCCTGGCAGTGCTCGTCGCGGCGGTAGCCGTAGGCGGCGGCGTGGGCGCGCTGTACCTGTACGACTCCTCGCGCGACAACCTCATCGCGAAGGGCGTCACGATCGCGGGGACCGACGTCGGCGGGATGACGGCCGACGAGGCGCGTGCGGCCGTGGAGCGCCAGGTTGCTGCGAAGACCGCCCGCCCGCTCACGATCCGCTACGAAAGTCGGGGGTTCGTCGTCCCGGCGGAGCGCCTGGGCGTCTCCGTCGACGTCGCCTCGAAGGTCGAGGAAGCGCTCGGGCGGAGCCGCGCAGGCAACTTCGTCACGCGCGCGGTGAGGGACCTGACTGGGGGTGAGGTCGACTCGGCGTTACGCGTGCCCGTGAGCTATTCCGGCGCCGCCGTCGACCGCCTGGTCTCGCGCCTCCAGCGCGAGATCAACGTCCAGCCGAAGGACGCGCGCGCGTCGATCTCGGTCACGGCCGTGAACATGTCGCCCTCGCGGACGGGGATCCGCCTCAAAGCACCCCTCCTCCGAACGCGCATCGGGCGCGAGCTCCGGCGGCTGAACGGCGACCGCCGGGTCGACGCGCCCACGCAGACTCTCACGCCGAAGACGACGACCCGGGAGCTCAAGTCGCGGTACGCCCACTTCATCACCATCAGCCGCTCCGAGAAACGGCTGAGGTTCTTCGTGAACTTCCGGCTCGCCAAGACGTATTCGATCGCCGTCGGCCGCGCCGGCTTCGAGACGCCGTCGGGCCTCCACCGCGTCTACAGCAAGGCGGTGAACCCGGCCTGGTACGCCCCCGAGTGGGCGGGCGAGTACGCGGGGAAGATCATCCCCGGGAACTCGCCGGAGAACCCGATCAAGGCGCGGTGGATGGAGTTCTCGGATGGCGCGGGGATCCACGGGACCGACGCGATCAGCTCGATCGGAACATCGGCCTCGCACGGGTGCATCCGGATGCTGATCCCGCAGGTGATCGAGCTCTACGAGCGCGTCCCGCTCGGGACGCCCGTATACGTGGTGTAGAGCCGCATCCCGGTGGACGGCGCCCGGTCGATCCTTTAGGATCGCGGCGCTCAGTGACCCGCGGCACCGGAGGTACCTCTCCTATGAAACACCTTTCACGCCTTGTTCTTCTCGGCGTGGTCGCGTTGCTCGCCTTCCCGCTCGCTGCCCATGCGCAGACGAACGTGAAGGTGAGCGGGATGACCAACCTGTTCACATCGAACAGGACGCCGGCCACGACGAACTCCGATCTAGCCTTCTGGGGGAATCTCGCCTTCACCGGCGACTACGACGGCTTTCGGGTGTTCGACATCACGAACCCGACCGCGCCGGCCCTGCTCGCAACCGTGACCTGTACCACGGAGCCGGGCCTTTCGCGGGCGGGCCAGGGTGACATCTCCGTCTGGCGGAACCTCGTCTTCCGCTCGGTCGACACGGCTCAGACGAGCCCCGACTGCGCTACCCGGAGGCGGACGGCCGCCGCGGCGGTGACTGCGCCCGCCGGGTTCGAGGGCATCGACATCTTCGACGTCTCGAACCCGAGCGCTCCGCGCGAGGTCGCGCACGTCGCGACCGACTGCGGGTCGCACACGCACACGCTCGTCCCGGATCTGGCGAGGAACCGGGTGCTGCTCTACGTCTCCTCGTACCCGGCCGCGTACTTGAGCGCGACGCCGACGCCGTGGGGGAACACGTGCGAGCGGCTCACGGCGACCGGGGCGCAGGGCCACGACAAGCTCTCGATCGTCGAGGTCCCGCTCTCGGCCCCGCAGAACGCTCGAGTGATCGCCGAGCCGCAGTTCAACTTCGCGGGCGGCTTCCAGGGGATCCCCGGGTTCCGGGGCTGCCACGACATCACGGTTCACACAAGGCTCAGGATCGCCGCAGGCGCCTGCTTGACCGAGGGCGTCATCTTCGACATCTCGAACCCGGCCGCTCCCACGATCGCGCGGAGGCTCGTCAACCCCGCGATCGACTCGTGTGCGCGGTCCGTGCCGAACCCGCCCGTCGAGCCGCTCTGCCTCTGGCACAGCGCGACGTTCACGTGGGACGGGCGGTTCATGGTGTTCGGGGACGAGGATGGCGGTGGCGTCACGCCCGAGTGCTCGACCGAGGATCCGTCCACGGACGGGGCTTTCTGGCTCCACCGGGTGGCGAGCCCGACCAGCCCGATCGCCCACTTCAAGATCCCGCGGGTGCAGTTCGACCGCCCCGCCGGTGACCCGCTCCTCGACGAGACGTGTACGGCGCACATCATGAACTTCGTCCCGGTGAACGGGCGCTACATCCTCCCGTCCTCGTGGTACTTCGGCGGGACGAGCGTCATCAACTGGACGAACCTGAACAACCCGTCGGAGATGGCCTACTTCGAGATCGACCAGTCCACCGCCGCCGGGGCCCCGCCGTACACGGACACGTGGACGACGTACTGGTACAACGACTACATCCATGCCAACGACATCAACCGCGGCTACGAGACGTTCCGCCTCGACGTGCCGTGGCGTTCGCAGGCGTGGAACCTGAGACGGTTCAACCCGCAGACGCAGGAGGACATCGCGAGCTGCACGGTGCGGGCGTCGGGGCCGCGGCTCCGCGCCGATCGCCACCGGCACGTCATGATCACCGTCCGGACGCGTAACAGCGTCGCGCTGATCGGCGGCCAGGCGATCGCACGGGCCCGCGTGACGCTCCGCGGTGCCGGGGTCTCGCGCGCGGCGACGACGAACGCGAACGGCATCGCTCACGTGCGCGTGATGCCGACCCGTAGAGGGACGCTCCGCATCGCCGTGCGGAACGACGAGAACCTGCTCGGCTGCCGGACGCAGCGCACCGTTGCTGCGGCCGCCGCCGCCGGCGCGGGCGGCCGACTGACCGGCTCCCGCTAGTCGAAGTCCGCAGAGCGGCCCGCCCTCTGTAGGTCGGGGGCGGGCCGCTCTTGCGTTCGCGAGCAAGTACCGCAGCGCTGTTGCTGGGCTTGTGCCTTTTCGAGCTTTGATGAGGGTTTGCTGGACGTGCGACCGCTCCATCGTTTACGATCGGCGCCCCAGTCCCCATGGCGCCAGGAGGTGCGGGTCTAATGCGTCGTCTTCGTCTGTTGGTCCCTCTAGGAATTATCGCGATGCTCGCCTTACCAGGCGCGGCTCTCGCGGGACACCAGGACGACCCGAGGTCGTCGAACGTCGTTCCGTTGGGTGAGTCGCTCCG
>DASZKB010000157.1:0-5668 GCA_035947475.1 Gaiellaceae bacterium
GTCGAGCCGGTCGCTGAAACCGTGCGCACGCAGCCTCGCGTCGAGCTCGGCGACGAGACCCGCCGGGAGGCTGTGCTCCGCGGCGCGCACGGCGACGCGGGGTGAGAGGGGCGGGACGGCGTCTTCGCCGAGCAGCTCGTCGACGAGCTCGCACGCCCGCCAGAGCGTCGAGACGTCGACGCCCGCGTCGAGCCCCACGCCGTCGAGCGACTGCGAGAGAGCCTCCGCCGAGACGCGGTGCAGCGATACGGCGACCGGGTAGATCGCGCAGGCGACCACCGCGGCCCCGGCGCGCGCGGCCTCGAGCGACGCAGCGAGTGCCGCCCCGGCGGCGCCCTGCGTGTGCAGGCCGACGGGGACGCCGCTCGCCTCCCCCACCCTCTCGACCAGCGCGCGGGCCTGTCCGGGGTGGAGGGAGCCGGCCGGGTCGTGGATGAGGACGCGCGAGGCGCCGAGCTCCCGTACCTGGTGGGCGCGTTCGAGGAGCACGTCGGTCCAGCCCGACGGGCCGGGGCTGTGGACGAGGCCGACGGCGAGCTCCTTGTCGGCGGCGTGGATCGCATCGGCCGCCTCGCGGAGGTTCCCGAGGTCGTTGAGCGGATCGTGGAGCCGGAAGACGGAGATCCCGCTCTCGGCGGCGCTCGAGATGAAGCGGCGAACGAGCTCTTCCGAGAGCGGTCTCGACCCGGCGAGGAGGCGGCCGCGCAGCGCGATGCCGAGGGGCGTCGAGCACCGGGCGGCGATCGCGCGGATCCGCTCCCACGGGCTCTCGACCCCGCGGCGCACCGCCGCGTCGAAGCAGCCCCCACCCGAGACCTCGAGATACGCGAAGCCCGCCCCGTCGAGAAGCTCGGCGACCTGGAGGAGGCGCGACGTGGCGACGCGGGCTACGAACGGCTCCTGCGAGAGAAGCCGGACGGTCGTGTCGACCAGCCGCGGCATCGCCCTAGGCTCGCGAGATGTAGCGCCGTTCGCGCGTATCGACCTTGATCCGGTCGCCGGCGTTCACGAAGAGTGGGACCTGGACGACCGCGCCGGTCTGGAGCTTCGCCGGCTTGGTCACGTTCGTGACCGTGTCGCCGCGAACGCCCGGCTGGGTCTCGACGACCTCGAGCTCGACGGACGCGGGGAGCTGGACGCCGGCCGGGCGCCCGTCCACCGTCAAGAGCGGCACGGAGCTGGACGGCTGGATGAACGCGAGCTCCTCCTCGACGGTCGCGCGCGGGATCGAGAGCTGTTCGTACGTCTGCTCGTCCATGAACACGACGTCCTCGCCGGAGTCGTAGAGGTACTGGACGTTCTTCGTCTCGGTGTGGACACGCGGCATCTTCTCGCCCGCCCGGAACGTCCGGTCGACCACCGCGCCGCTGTCGAGGTTCTTGAGCTTCGTGCGGACAAACGCGCCGCCCTTTCCGGGCTTCACGTGCTGGAACTCGACGATCCGCCACACCTGGCCGTCGAGCTCGACGTGCATGCCGTTCCGGAACTGGTTCGTGGAGACCGTCTCCGCCACGGCGCGATTGTACGGCCACCGCTCCTAGCCGAGGACGAGCAGGTCTTTCGTGAACGGCGTCAGGACCTCGGCGCCGGTCGGCGTCACGATCACGAGGTCCTCGATGCGGACCCCTCCCCGCCCGGCGAGGTAGACGCCCGGCTCCACGGTGACGACGTTGCCCGCCTCGACGGTTTCGTCGGACGTGTCGGCGAGACGAGGGGCCTCGTGGATCTCGCGCCCGACGCCGTGGCCGAGCCCGTGGAGGACGTCCGCGAGGCCGGATGCCTCGATCGTCCTCCGGGCGAGCGCGTCGAGCGCGCGCGCCGGTTCTCCCGGCCGGACGGCGGCGAGGGCTTCCTCCTGTGCGGCCCGGCAAACGGCGTACGCGCGTTGAAGCTCCTCCGAGAGAGGCCCGGTCGCGAAGGTACGCGTGCAGTCGGAGCAGTACCCGTCGGTTCGCGCGCCTGCGTCGACGATCACGGTCTCGCCCCTCTCGATCTCGCGGGAGCCCGGGTGGTGGTGCGGAACGGACGCGTTCGGTCCGCTCGCGACGATGGCGTCGAAGGCGACCGCGTCGGCGCCCTCCTCGCGGATCGTCCGCTCCATCCACCACGCCACCTCCGCCTCGGTTCGCCCAACGAGATCCTCGCCCGCGAGACGCTCGAACGCGTCCATGAGGATCCGGGCCGCGCGGCGCACGGCCTCGAGCTCGTCCTCGTCCTTCACCGCCCGGAGGCGCTTGACGGCGGCGGTCGTCCCGACGAGCGGTATGCCGGCGCGGGAGAGCGCGTCGTGCTCGGCGACCGTGAGGTGGTCGGCCTCGAACGCGACGGGGGGCTCGGCGAGCTCGCCGAGGTGCTCACCGAGCCACGGCGCCAGCTCACGCTCGGCTCGCACGGCCTCGACGTCCGGAAGCGCGCGCGCCGCCTCGATGTAGCGCCCGTCGGTGACGATCTTCACCGTGCCGTCGCCGACGAGCGCGGCGGCGTTCGAGCTTTCGAAACCGGTCAGGTAGCCGACGTTCACCTCGTCGGTCACGAGGAAGGTCGCGGCCTTGACGCCGTCGAGCTCGCTGCGCAGCTTGCGAATCCGCTCGTTCACGCCCGCCTCGAGAGATAGACGAGCGCCTCGCGGTACCCCTCAGGGCCCTTCCCCAGGATGCGTTTCGCGACCACGTCCTCGATCACCGACCGGCGACGCCACTCCTCGCGCTTCGTGATGTCGGAGAGGTGCACTTCCACGACGGGAGCGCCGACGAGGTCGAGCGCGTCGCGGATCGCGTAGCTGTAGTGCGTCCACGCGCCCGGGTTGACGATGACGCCGTCCGCCCAGCCGTGAAGGTCGTGGCACCAGTCGACGTACTCGCCTTCGTGATTTGTCTGGAAGCAGCGGACCGACACGTCGAGCTCACGGGCCCACTCGTAGATCCGCGTCTCCAGCTCGGAGTAGCTGAGGCCGCCGTAGAGAACCGGATCGCGCTGCGCCAAGGCGCTCAGATTGACGCCGTTGAGCACCGCGATTCGCACGCCGCCACTCTAGTCCGCGATCAGCGCGGCGAGCGCGCGCCGAACCTCATCGGCGGGCAGCTCGACGGGAAACACCGGCTCTCCCGGCCGCTCGAGGAGGACGAGGCGAATGCGACCGTCGAGCGCCTTCTTGTCGCGCTCGAGCGCCGCCCAGGCGCGCTCGGGGTCGACCCGGACGGGCACTGGGCGCAACACCTCCTGGACGACGTCAGTCTCGAGGCCGGAGAGGCGAAGCGCGGCGAGGAGCCCGAGCGCGACCGCCTCGCCGTGCGGGATCGAGTAGCCCGACGCCGTCTCGAGCGCGTGCGCGAACGTGTGGCCGAGGTTCAGGACGGCGCGGCGCCCGGTGCGCTCGTACGGGTCCGCGAGCACGACCGCCGACTTGAAGGCGGCGCAGGCCCGGATCATCTCTTCGTCGGCAAGGTTCCAGACCTCCTTCCCGGCCAGGAGGCCCGTCTTCACCACCTCGGCCATCCCGTTACGCCGCTCGCGCTCCGGAAGCGTCGAGAGGACGCTCGGGTCGATCACGACCGCGCTCGGGAAGTGGAACGCGCCGACGAGGTTCTTGCCGTGCTCGAGGTTGATCCCGGTCTTGCCGCCGATCGCGGCGTCCACCTGCCCGACGAGCGTCGTCGGCCACGCGACCCACTCGACGCCGCGCAGGTACGTCGCGGCGGCGAAGCCCGCGACGTCGGTCGTCGATCCGCCGCCGAACGCGACGAGGACGCCGGCGCGGCCCATGCGGAGCTCCGCCCAAAGACGGTGGAGGACCGCGGGGCTCTTCGCGGCCTCGCCCGCGGGAACGGGATGAACACGCGCGCCGAGCGGGGGGCCGTGAAGGCGAAGGACGTGTTCATCGGCGACGACCGCAGCGCGCGCAGGCAGGCCCGGCGGCGCGGAGCTGATCCGGAGAGACCCGAGCAGCACGTCCTCGACCGTGAGGGCCCGCGCGTCACAGGCGCTCGCGTAGAGCCCCTCCCGATCGGCGAAGAGGCGGCGGAAGTCCCGCTCGTCCTGCGCGAGCGGACGATCGGTGGCCCGCACCCGACTCCACGCGTCGTCGGGCTCGACGACGAGCCACACCGTGTACGCCTGCTCGCGGAGAAGGTCTCGGGTGGAAGACGACGTGACCGCTCCGCCGCCGAGGGCGATCACGGCCGGGCGAGCCGAGATCAGCGCTTCCCGGGCGACGTCCTCCTCGAGCCGGCGGAACTCGCCCTCGCCCTCCTCCTCGAAGATCCGCGCGATGGGGCCGTGACGCGCCTGTATCACCTCGTCCGTGTCGACGAACGGCCTCTGGGTGAGACGGGCGACCTCGCGACCGATCGTCGTCTTCCCCGCCCCCATGAACCCGATTAGGGCGAGGTGTCGGCCGATCGCTCCTACCTGGGTGACCAGTCGATCCGCTCCACGTAGGCGCGATATGCGGCCACGAAGTCTCCGACCGAGTCCCCGCCGAACTTCTCGCGGGCCGCGCGCGCGAGCTCGAACGCGACGGCCCCCTCGGCCACGACCGCAAGCGCCTCGACCGCCGCCACGTCGCTCCGCTCGACGAGCGCGTTCGCTGCCTCTCGTGTCGTGACGTCGACGGTTCGAAGCGGGCGCATGAGAGTCGGAAGCGGCTTCATCGCCGCGCGCACGACGATCGGCTCGCCGTTCGAGACGCCCGCCTCCACCCCGCCGGCGCGGTTGCTCCCGCGGTAGTAGCCGCGCTCGTCGCGAAAGATCTCGTCGTGGGCCTCGGACCCGCGCATGTCGGCGAGCGCGAGGCCCGCGCCGAGCTCGACGGCCTTGACGGCCTGGATCCCCATCACGGCCGCGGCGACGCGCGCGTCGAGGCGCTCGGCGGTCGTCGCGTACGAGCCGAGGCCCGGCGGAACGCCGCGCGCGACCACCTCCACGACGCCGCCGACCGTGTCGCGCGCCGCCCGCGCCTCTTCGACCCGCTGTTCCAGGTCCTCCGTGGCGACCGCCGCTCCCACCGCGACGCCGATCTCGCGGAGAAGCGCTTTCGCGACCGCGCCCGCGGCGACCACGACCGCCGTGCCCCGCGCGCTCGCGCGTTCGAGAGCGTCGCGAGCATCCGCAAGGCCGTACTTCATGACGCCGGCGAGGTCGGCGTGGCCCGGCCGCGGGACCGTCACCGGGTCCCTCCCCTTCCCGATCGGATCACCGGCGGGCGGCCACGGGCTCATCGCCCAGCTCCAGTTCTCGTGGTCGCGGTTCTCGACGAGCATGGCCAGCGGGCTGCCGAGCGTGCGGCCGTGCCGGAGCCCGGCGAGCACCTCGACGCGGTCGGACTCGATTCGCTGCCGCGGGCTGCGCCCGTAGCCCTCCTGGCGGCGGCGAAGATCGTCGTCGATCGCGTCGCGGTCGAGCACGAGCCCGGCCGGCAGCCCGGTCACGATCGCGACGAGGGCCGGGCCGTGCGACTCGCCGGCGGTCGTGAGCGTCAGGGTCACGTCGCAAACCCTAGGGTGCGCGCCCGTCGACGTCATGCGCGCTGCCGCCCGCGCAGCCGGGTGCGCACGGGTGGTCGACGGGCTCGAGGTGCTGGTTGCGCAGGGAGCGGCCTCGTTCGAGCGCTGGACCGGCGTCAGGGCGCCCGTCGAGGTCATGCGCGCGGCGGCGCGCGCGTCCTAGGGTT
>DASZKB010000158.1:0-1742 GCA_035947475.1 Gaiellaceae bacterium
GTGTAGATGTAGGTGAGGACGTCGGACTCCGAGACAGCGTCGCGCGCCTCGGCAAGCGAGTGATGGTCCCGCCCGTGCGCCGCAACCTCGGAGAGCGCCATCACGTCGCCTTGCGCGTCGTCGATCGCGACCACGCGCTCGAGATCCGGGAGGTCACGCACGAGCCCTTCGACCTTCTGCAGCTGCTCTTCGTTCTCGCAGACGAGAAGCCGCGCGCGCGAGTCCGAGAGGAGATATGCGCACTCGTCGCGCGAGTTCGTCTGGTAGATCGGGACGACGACCGCCCCGATGGACGCGAGCGCGTAGTCGCAGAGCGTCCACTCGATGCGCGTGCGGCTCAGGATCGCGACCGGGTCGCCCTTGCCGATGCCGAGAGCGAGGAAGCCGGCCGCGAGCTCATCCACCCGCTCGCTCGCCTCCTTCCACGTGACCGTCCGCCACCCCTCGCCGTCCTGGACGAGAAACGCCCTGCCCTCCGGATCGCGACTCGCCGAGCGCTCCCAGAGGCGGCCGATCGTCATCGCCACGGCCGGCCTCGCTCTCGCTCCCACTGCCGCTCGGCCGACGCGAGCGTGCGGGCGGCGACCGCGCCGAGCTGCTCGTCCGTCACGTCGTCGTGCCCGTACGCGATCCGGACGATGGCCGGGTGCTCGGCGCGGTAGTCGTGCGCGTGCGGCTCGAACACCGGCACGAAGCTCGTCCCGTTCTTCACGTCGAAGAGGACCTGCAGGAAGGTGACCCCGGGCATCCAGCGCATCGCGGCGGGAATCCGCGGGCTGCGCGCGGCGGGCCGGAGCCAGAAGGGCCTCCGCCAGACAAGCTGCAGGCCGGTGTAGTTCGCGACCGGGTCCTCGGGGTGCGTGACGATGACGTAGCGGAGCTCCGATCGCTCTTCGGGCGGCAGCGCCTCGAGTTCGTCCGCCGTCCCGAACACGCCGAGGCCCTCGGGAAGGCGCGCGGACGCGCCGCGGAGACGGACGAGCTTGTACGCGCCGCCGTGCGGGATCCCGAGGAGGACGCCGCGCACCACGCCGAGCCTCTCCGCGAGCTCGACCCCGCCCTCGGCGAGGAGCTCGGCGCCGACCCAGGCGCCGAGGCTCTCGCCGTAGAAAACCACCTCGGGGCGGCCGTCATCGGCGGCCAGCCGATCGTGAAGCGCCTCGAGCAGGAGCCGGTACGTCTCGCGGGCCCGCGGCACGCTCTTCAGCGAGCGGAACGAGCGCTCGTTGTTGTACTGGACGGTTACCGTCGCCACGTCGCCGCGGCTCATGTACTCCTCCGCCTCGACGAACCCGGGGTTGACGTATCCCGATCCGACCGGGCAGGCGACCAGGAGACGCCGCCGCTCGAACGCGCCGAGCCGCTCGAGCTCGGCGACCGCGACCCGCACTCGCTCGGCGGGCGTGTCGGCCGTCCCGAGGCCCACGAAGACGCGGACGGGATCCCGGGCGGGCTCGCGCATCAGCTCCGCGATCGCGGTCGCCGGCGTGGCGAGCCCAAGGAACTTGCGGCCCTCGCGATCGAGCTCGGCGAGCGGCGCGAGCGAGCCGTCCCCTCCCGATACCGAAGGGAGGTAGTCGTACATGACCGACGCCTTGACGAGGTCGTGCGGCTCCTCGATCCGCGCTCTCAGCGCGAGAAGCGCGCGGGCCGCACTCGTCGCGCCCCGAGTTGCTCGAACGGCTGAGTACGCGAGCGCCGCCTGCGACAGCGGTGACGTGAGCGCCGCTCCCACCCCGCCC
>DASZKB010000159.1:0-4958 GCA_035947475.1 Gaiellaceae bacterium
GACATCTTCGGCTATCCGGCCGAGCTCGACGAGCTCGCCGCGGTCGCGTCGGAGCGCGGTCTCGCGCTGATCGAGGACGCAGCCCAGGCGTTCGGCGCCGAGTACCGCGGCCGTCCGATCGGCTCGTTCGGTCACCCGGCCGTCTTCGGCTTCTACCCGAACAAGCAGCTGACGACGGGCGAGGGCGGCGCGGTGACTCTCACGAGCGAAGCTGACTGGGCCCTCGTCAAGAGCCTCTCGAACCAGGGTCGGAGCGACAGCGGCGACTGGCTCACGCACGCGCGGCTCGGCTACAACTACCGCCTCGACGAGTTGTCCGCAGCTCTGGGGCTCGCGCAGCTCGAGAAGCTCGACGACCTTCTCGCGATGCGGGCGGAGGTGGCATTGCGGTACGCGGAGCTCCTCGCGCCGGTCGACGGCGTCTCGACCCTTCGCCCGGACGACGGCGATCACCGCCGCTCCTGGTTCGTGTACGTCGTCCTGCTCGACCGCGACGTCGATCGAAACGCGGTGATGGCGCGGCTCTCCGAGGACGGGGTCGCGAGCAAGCCGTACCTTCCCTCGATCCACCTGCAGCCGTACTACCGCGAGCGCTTCGGCTATCGCGAGGGGATGCTCCCGGTCGCCGAGGACGTGAGCCGCCGCTCGCTCGCTCTCCCGTTCCATCCGCGCCTCGCGGCGGAGGACCAGGAGTACGTCGTGGACGGCCTTCGGCGCGCCGTCGAGGGCGCCTAACCGCGCTCGAGACCCCGCCTTCCCGGTTGCGATAATCGGCGCGATGGCTGAGCGGCCGAAGATGGTCTTCCTCGGCTTCGGCAAGTACGCGCGGGCGGATCGGATCTACGCGCTCGAGCCGTTGCGCGGCGACGAGCGCGGCGGCGGTCGCCGCACGCGCGTGTGGGTCGACGGGATCCCCGATCCGGTCGTCGCCTCGCGCACCGAGCGAACGATCCTCCACGACATGGGGCAGGACGCCGCCGCCGGGACGCCGCTCGTCGACGAGGCCGTCTCGCTCGCGCAGCGGATCGTCGAGGACGCCGACCGCGGGCGCGTCGACCTCGGCGACCTCGGCCGCCGCGCGCGCCGCCTTCTCGAGGCCACCGCTCGGCCGCCCGAGCCCGAGCAGCTCTTTTGAGGCAGCTTCCGCGCGACTTCTTCGCGCGCAGCGTGCACGAGGTCGCGCCCGCGCTCATCGGCTGCACGCTGCTCGTCGACGGCGGCGGCGGGAAGATCGTCGAGGTCGAGGCGTACGACCAGTCGGACCCCGCCGCCCACAGCTACCGCGGCCCGACCGCTCGGAACCGGTCCATGTTCGGCCCTCCGGGGCACGCGTACGTGTACCGCTCGTACGGAGTCCACTGGTGCCTGAACCTCGTCTGCGAGCCCAAAGGACGCGCGAGCGCCGCGCTCGTGCGGGCGCTCGAGCCGACGCACGGGCTCGAGGCGATGCGGAAGCGGCGCGGCGTCCACGACGTCAGGCGCCTCTGCGCCGGGCCGGGGAACGTCTGCCGCGCGCTCGCGATCACCGGCGGCCACGACGCCCTACCGCTCGACAGGCCGCCGTTCGCGCTTCTCGAGGCGACCGGCGAGGTCGACCTCGCGCGGGGGCCCCGGATCGGCATCACGCGTGCCGTCGACCTCCCGTGGCGGTACGGCCTCGCCGGCTCGAAGTTCCTGAGCCGCCCGCTCGCGCCGACGGCCGCGCGCGGCTAGCAGGCCGCCTGCTCGTCCGGCTCGAACCCGGCGAAGAAGACGATCTGCCGCGAGTCGGGGCAGCTTCCGTCGTCGAGAAGCCACCGGCCGTTCCGAGTGACGACGGTGACCGGGGCGGCGTAGTGCTCGGCGGGGACGGGGAACTCCTCCGGCGGCTCGTCGAGATGCTTGAGCGCCGACTTCATGAACGTCCGCCAGATGAGCGCCGGGAACGTCCCGCCCGCCACCGGCTCACCCTCGAACTCCGTCAGCATCGGCTTCACGCGCGAGCGGTAGCCGACCCAGACCGCCACGGCGAGCTGCGGCGTGTACCCGACGAACCACGCGTCCCCGTGATTCTCGGTCGTCCCCGTCTTGCCGGCCGCGGGTCGATCCTCGAGCGCGGCGGCGCGCCCCGTCCCCTGCTCGACGACCTTGTGCAGGATCGACGTGACGAGCGCCGCGTCGTCCGGGTCGAGGACCTGGCGGTGAACCGGCTCGTTCGAGTCGATCCGGCGGCCGTCGACGACGCGCAGAACGGCTCGCGGCTCGTTTCGGAGCACCTTGCCGTCGACGCGCGCGCCCGCGTTTGCAAGCGACGCGAACGCGCGCGCCATCTCGAGCGGGTTGACCTCCTCGGTCCCGAGGCTGATCCCGAGATGGCGGTCGAGGCGGCTCTTGATCCCCAGGGCGCGCGCGATCGTCCGGATGCTGTCCGGGCCAACTTGCGCCGCGAGCTGCGCGTACACCGAGTTGTCCGAGTAGATCGTCCCCGTCTCGACGTCGACGAGCCCGAGGTAGGAGCCCTCGTAGTTCGAGACCGACCAGCCTCCGATCGTGACGGGCTTCGACTCGAACGTCGTCTCGGGCGCGATCCCCTTCGCGAGGGCGGCGGCGAGAACGAACGGCTTGAAGGCCGAACCGGCCTGCCGCTTGCCCTGGACGGCCAGGTTGAACTGGCTCCGGCGGAAGCTCTTCCCGCCCATGATCGCGAGGACGCGCCCGTCCCGCGGATCGATCGCCACCAACGCGGCCGAAGGCCCCTTGCGCCCGGGAAGCCACTTCCTGATCGACTCGCGCGCGAGCCGCTGCAGCTCGAGCTCGATCGACGTATAAACCCGCAGGCCGCCGCCGAAGACCTCGTCGTCCCCGTAGTAGCGAACGAGCTGCTGCTTCACGTACTCGGCGAAGTACTGAGCCGGTCCCACGGTCCCAGGAAGCGCCACGTCGTCGGGATCGGGCAGCCGGCTGCGGCGCGCGTCCTCGTAGGCGGCTTCCGTGATGAGGCCCTGTTCGACCATGAGCCGGAGCACGGTGTCGCGCCGGTCGCGCGCGGCTTCGCGGTTCGAGATGACGTCGTACTCGGATGGATTGGCCGGAATCCCGGCGAGGAGCGCTGCCTCGGCGAGCGTCAGGTCCTTCGCGCGCTTCTGGAAGTAGACCCTGGACGCCATCTCGACGCCGTAGGCGCCGTTTCCGAAATAAACGGTGTTCAGGTACGACGTCAGGATGCGGTCCTTCGACCAGCGCCTCTCCAGCTGCCAGGCGAGAATCGCCTCCTTCAGCTTCCGGCTGACCGACCGCGCATCCTCCGTGTAGGCGTTCTTCACGAACTGCTGCGTGATCGTCGAGCCGCCCTGGACGAACTCCTTGTGGCGGACGTCGGCCCAGGCGGCGCGCGCGATGCCGCGAAGGTCGACTCCGCGGTGCTCCCAGAAGCGGCGGTCCTCGACGGCGACGACGGCCTGCTTCGCGAGCGGCGAGATCCGGTCCGACGTGACGACGATCCGGCTCTCCCGGCCGCGCAGGACGGCCAGGACCGTCTTCCCGTCGGCCGCGTAGATGTAGCCGTCCTGCTCGACCGGAGGCGGCCGGCCCGGGTCGAGCTCCGGGATCTCGCTCGCGATCCCGCTCACGACGCCGTAGCTGAAGGAGACCGCGCCGGTCAGCATCAAGACCGAGAGAAGAACGAGGAGTCGAAGCTTGCGGACGCGCCGCCGGCGCGGCCGCGCGCCCTCCTGACGCCGTCGGAGGAACACGAAGGCGGGATTCTAGTGAGCGGGTCTCCCGACGGGCTGGAGGCGGGCGGAGATCACGTCCCCGCCCGCCTAGCCGCTCCGCCTAGCGGAAGTCGTCGGGAGACTGCTCGACGATCGCTCCGGCGAGCGTGTCGCCGGTCATGAACATGTGCGCGTACGCGTCCCGGGTGAACCGGGCCGACTTGCCGTGGTCGCCCGCGGCATACGCGTCGAGCTGACCCTTGAGCTGCATGACGTGCGTGGTGATCGTCTTCTGCAACGCCGACTGCGGGAGCCCCGTCGCCTTGGCGAGGAAGGTGCTGAACGACGCGACGTAGCCCATCAGGTCGCGGACGGCCTGCTTCTGGCCGGCCTGGTCGTTCTTCGCCTTCGCGACGGTGTAATCGACGAAGAACCCAATGTGGTCGCGCCACTTCGATCCTCCGTTCAGGAACTCCTCGCGCGCGTCGGGGCCGTACACGGACCCGATCGCATCCGCGAGCTCGACGCTGTTCCGGTCCAGTGCGGCCGCCACCTGCTTGAAGTCGCGCTGGCCTGCGTAGCCCTTCTGCGTGGCCGCGATCGCGAGGTGCGCGTGTTCCCCGAGCAGCCGGTCGAGCGTGACGCGAAGGTCGGCCGCGGGCGTCTTCGGCGACGGTGCGCCGGACGACGTTGAAGCCGTCTTCGAGGATGTCATCGCTCGATCGGCGGCGGGCGCGTCCTCGTTTCCGCCGCACGCGCTCGCGCCGACGGCGAGCACCCCGGCGACGGCAAGCGACGTGAATGCCTTGGTGAATCTCACAACTCCTCCTTGCGTTCGGTGACGCGCGTGATTCGCGCGGGGCGCGAATCCGGTTCGGAAGAGTCCTAAGCCGCCTTCGCGGTGAACAGCGGCTGGCCCGTCGGTGCCGGCACCCCGCCTGCCCGCTCGAGCGTCACGGCGACCGTCGCCCCTTCGGGGACCGGCCGTGCGAGCGCAACCGCCGTCCGCTCGCCGCCTTCGAAGAGCCCGGCCGGCTGGGCGGCGCCGTCCTCGATGACCCACGCCTCGTACGTCTTGCCGCGCGGCGCCCGCTCGAGCCCGGCGAGAAGCAGGAACGCTTCGCCCGTCGGCGCGACGACGAGCCGTCCGTTCGTACCCGAGACAGGGAAGACGCGAGGCTGGCCGCGGCGCGCCTCGCGCTCGGTGTCGAGCTGGTTCGAGAGCGAGACTGCCCAGATTCCCAGCGCGAGCGCCGCCACGGCCGC
>DASZKB010000160.1:0-2121 GCA_035947475.1 Gaiellaceae bacterium
CCGGTGCTCGACGACCTCGAGCGGGCGCTCGAGGCGGCGGCCGAGCATGAGGAGGCGAGGCTCGAGGAGGGCGTCCGCCTCGTTGCCCGCGAGCTCGAGGAGGCGCTTGCCAAGGAAGGTCTCGTCGAGATCGAGACCGACGGGCACTTCGATCCGCACGTCCACGAGGCGCTGCTCAGCCAGCCCTCCGACGAGGACGAGGGGGCCATTCTCCAGGTCCTCCAGAGGGGCTACCGCCTCGGCGACCGCGTGCTGCGGCCCGCCCGGGTCGTCATCTCCCAGGGCTCGCCGGAGCAGGCGCAGGAAGCGCGGGAGGCGTGAGGTGGCGACGGCGACGAAGGACCTCTACGAAGTCCTGGGCGTCACCAAGAGCGCCTCGCAGGACGAGATCAAGAAGGCGTACCGAAAGCTCGCCCGGAAGTACCACCCCGACAAGAACCCGGGCGACACCGAAGCAGAGGAGCGCTTCAAGGAGATCCAGGGCGCTTACGACGTCCTGAGCGACCCCGAGAAGCGGAAGCAGTACGACCAGGTTGGGCCGCGGATCTTCTCCGGCGCGGGCGGCACCGGCGGCTTCGACTTCGACTTCGGCGGCAACGTCGGCAACCTGGGCGACCTCGGCGACCTCTTCGGCGGCCTCTTCGGGAACTCGCGCGCGCGGACTTCGCGGCGCCGCTCTGCGCGCGGCGAGCGCGGGCGCGACGTCGAGGTCGTCGTGAACGTCTCGTTCGAGGACTCGCTGAAGGGGGTGACGACAAAGGTTCCGGTCGAGCTCGAGGCGGTCTGCTCCGTCTGCCACGGCTCGGGCGCGGAGCCCGGGACGAGCCCGGTCGTCTGTCCCGAGTGCCGCGGGCGCGGCGTCATCGCCGAGAACCAGGGCGTCTTCGCGCTCTCGCAGACCTGCCCGCGCTGCCGCGGGAGCGGGACCGTCGTCGAGAAGCCGTGCCGCAAGTGCCACGGCTCCGGGCGCGAGCGACGAACGAAGCGCTACACGGTCAAGATCCCGGCCGGCGTGAAGGAAGGGACTCGCCTTCGCCTGAAGGGCAAGGGCGAGGCCGGGTTCGGCGGCGGGCCGCCCGGCGACCTGCACGTGGTCGCGCACGTGACCCCGTCCCCGCTCTTTCAGCGTCGCGGCGACGACCTCGTCATCGACGTCCCTGTGACGTACGCCGAGGCGGCGCTCGGCGCGACCGTGGAGGTGCCCACGACCGACGGGGCTATCTCGCTGAAGGTTCCGGCCGGAAGCCAGGACGGCAAGCTCCTCCGCGTCCGCGGGCGGGGCGCGCCGCGGCTGAACGGCGCCGGGCGCGGTGACCTCCTCGCGCGCCTGCGCGTCGCCGTTCCGACCAAGCTCACGAAGGAGGAGCGCGAGGCGCTCGAGAACCTCCAGCGCGTCTCGCGCGAGAACCCCCGCGAAAGGCTTAGGACGTGACGTAATGGCGACCCCCTTCCTCGCATCTCGCACTCGCCGGTCCGCTGCAAAGCGTCGCCTCGCTGCGTCCTCGGTCGCACCCGTAGCCTCCGGCTACGAGCGCTCCCTGCGTCCTTGCGAGGCTCACTTTTCGCGCCCGCACAGCACGACCTGCTCGGAAGGTGATCGCTGATGACTGCGCTGCTCGACGACAGGCCTCGCTACATGATCTCGGTGGCCGCCGAGCTCGTCGGGATGCACCCGCAGACGCTGCGGATCTACGAGGCGAAGGGGCTCGTGCGCCCGAAGCGAACGCCCGGGGGCACGCGCCTCTACTCCGAAGCCGACCTCGAGCGCCTGCGCCTCATCCAGAGGCTCACGAGCGAGCTCGGCTTGAACCTCGCCGGCGTCGAGAGCGTGCTCCGGCTGCAGGACGAGGTTCTCCGGCTGCAGCGCCGGCTCGAGCGCCTCGAGCGCGAGATGCGCGACGAGATCCGCCAAGTGCACAAGCAGTACCGGCGCGATCTCGTCCTCTATTCCGACCCTGACAACCGACTCCCGGAACGAACGAGATGGACTTCAACAAGCTGACCTTGAGATCACAGGAGGCCGTCGGGGCGGCCCAGGAGCTGGCCCGCCGGAACGGCAACCCCGAGATCGACCCGGACCATCTGCTGGTCGCGCTCCTCGACCAAGAGCTTCCGCGCCAG
>DASZKB010000161.1:0-7173 GCA_035947475.1 Gaiellaceae bacterium
CGGCACCGTCGCTGCGCTCGAGCTCGATCGACATCAGGCCCCGACCGGGACGCGCGACTTCAGGAAGTCGACGATCTCGGCGACGGGCGCCCCGGGCGTGAAAACCTCGGCGACGCCGCGCTCCTTCAAGGCGCGGACGTCGTCCTTCGGGATCGTCCCGCCGACGACGACGAGGACGTCGTCGCGCCCGTTCTCGGCCAGGCCGTCGACGATCTTCGGCACGAGCGTCATGTGCGCGCCGGAGAGGATCGAGATGCCAACGGCGTCCGCGTCCTCCTGGATCGCCGTCTCGACGATCTGCTCGGGCGTCTGGTGAAGCCCGGTGTAGATCACCTCCATACCCGCGTCGCGGAGCGCGCGGGCGATGATCTTGGCGCCGCGGTCGTGGCCGTCGAGACCGGGCTTCGCGATCACGACGCGGATTTTTCGCGCCACGGGCGCAAGTATATGGAGGTGCATTTGACCGTCATCGGCTCTTCGCCCGCCTGGCCGAACCCGGGGAGCGCCCACTCGGGGTACCTCGTGGAGGGCCAAGGCGCGCTCCTCCTCGACTGCGGCCCGGGCGTGCTCGCGCGCCTGCGCGAGCGCGAGAACCGATCAATCGACGCGATCGCCATCACGCATTTCCATCTCGACCACTGGGGCGATCTCGTGCCGTGGGCCTGGCTGGCCGCCTACGGACCCGACGCCGGCAACCCCCGCCCGGAGCTCTGGGTTCCGCCCGACGGCGTGCGGGCCCTGCACCGCTTCGCCTCGCTCTGGGGAAACGACGGGATGTTCGAGCGGGCGTTCGACGTCCGCGAGTTCGAGCGCGAGACCCCGTTCCGCGCGGCCGGGTTCGAGGTCGCGGCGGTGCCGGTCGCGCACTACGACCTCGACGCGTTCGGCTTCCGGGTCTCGTCGGGCGGAAAGACGCTCGCCTACTCCGGCGATTCGGGACCGTGCCGCCCGCTCTCCGACCTGGCGCGGGGCGCAGACCTCTTCGTCTGCGAGGCGACGCTCGAGAGCGCCGACGCCGACGGGCCGCTCCGCGGTCACCTGACGGCGAGCGAGGCTCTGACCGCCGGGGACGGGCCGACACTCCTCACACACCGGCCGGTCGAGCTCCCGCAACCGGACGGCGCGGCGCTCGCGTACGACGGTTTCACCCTGCAGATCTGAGCGCTTCGGAACCGTCAGGATTCCGGGCCGCGGGGTCGTCCAAAGCGGCCCTGTCGTCGCCGGCCCCCAGTTCGGGGGATGGAAAAGCCCCTGCATAGGTGGTAAGGAAGAGGATGAGCGTGGCGGTGCGGCCCCCCCACCTCGTCGCCGGTGCTGCCGGCGCCGGCGCGGCGGTGACTCTCGCCGCGGCTTTCTGGCTTCCCTCTGCCGACGCGCGGCCGTCGCTCCACGTGGCGATCGAGGCGGGCGCCGGGCTCGCCGCGCTTCTCGGCGCGTATCTCCTGCTCGGCCGCTTCGCCCGCACGGGCCGGGTCACGGACGTCGCGCTCGGCGCCGCCTTTGCGATGTTCGGAACGGCCAACGTGGCCTTCGCGGCCGTGCCGACGATCGTCTCGGCGGAAAGCCGGGGAACGTTCCAGCTCGCGGCCATTGTCGTCTTCGCCGTCGCTTCTGCGGGCTTCGCGCGCCGCGCGGCGCAGACGCCCGACGAACTGACGCGCTGGCTCGCCCCCGCGTCCGCGCTCGCGGCGTTCGCGGCGCTCAACTACTACCTCTTTCCGTCGGTCGAGTCGGCGCGGGTCTCGCTCGGAGACGCGCTCAGCGTTGGGTTTTCCCTTCTGGTCCTTGTCGCCGTCGCCCGTGAGACCGGCGCGTCCCGGCGCGAGCACGCTGCCCGCGCGGTGCTCGAGGAACGACGCCGGATCGCGCGCGAGCTCCACGACGGGCTCGCGCAGGAGCTCGCCTTCATCGCCGTCCGGTCGCGCGCGCTCGCGGACGGAACGCCCGGCGAGCCTCTGCGGGAGATCGCGTCGGCGGCGGGCCGCGCGCTCGACGAGGCGCGTCTCGCCGTCTCCGCGCTGACCCGGCCCGGTCCGGAGCCGCTCGAGTTCGCGCTCGCGGACGCAGCGGAAGAGGTCGCGCACCGCGCCGGCGCCGCCGTCGAGCTCGACCTCGCGCCCGGCATCGCCGTTTTGCCCGATCAGCGTGACGCGCTCGTTCGGATCACGCGCGAGGCGATCGCGAACGCCGTGCGGCACGGGCACGCCGAGAAAGTCGAGGTTCGGCTCACGAACGGCGCCGGGATTCACCTGGCGATCGTCGACGGCGGGCTCGGGTTCGACGTCGCGGAGACGGAACGTCAGGCGCTCGGCTTCGGGCTGACGAGCATGAAGGAGCGCGCGCGGGCAATCGGCGGCGAGCTGAGCGTCTCGTCGGCCCCCGGCGACGGCACGCGCGTCGAGGTCTCCCTGCGGTGAAGCCGATCACCGTCCTAGTCGCGGATGACCATCCGCCGACCCGCGCCGGCATCCGAGCCAGCCTCGAGAACGACGGCTTCGTCGTCTGCGCGGAGGTCGCCGACGGCGCGGCCGCCGTTGCGGCGGCGATCCGCGAGCGGCCGGACCTCTGTCTCCTCGACATCCACATGCCCGGAAACGGGATCTCGGCGGCCAAGGAGATCACGGCGCGCGTTCCCGAGACCGCCGTCGTCGTCCTCACGGTCTCACGCGACGACGAGGACGTCTTCGATGCGCTTCGCGCAGGCGCCTCGGGCTACCTCCTCAAGGACATGGATGCAGCGCGCCTCCCCGCGGCGCTCAAGGGCGTCCTGAAGGGAGAGGCGGCCCTGCCGCGGCGGCTCGTCGCGCGGCTCGTCGACGAGTTCCGGGAGCGCGGCCGCAAGCGGCGCGTTCCGATCCTCGCCGAGCGCGGTCCACTCCTGACGGCGAGGGAATGGGAAGTCCTCGAGCTCATGCAGAGCGGGCTGACGACGGCCCAGATCTCCGAGCGTCTCGTCATCTCGCCTGCGACGGTACGAAGCCACGTGGCGTCGATTCTGCGAAAGCTCGGGGCGCCGAACCGCGAGGCCGCACTCCGCCTCCTCGACGCCGGACCGGCGTAGGCGGCCCGGTGCGTGGGGCCGCGGCTCGCGCGGCTCCGCGTTCGGCGCAACGGCTAGGCCCGCCTGGCCGATCGGGCGGCGCCCTGACGCGCCACGCCTGCCAAGGTGGTCACTGTGGCCGCCTTCGGTCCCTGCGCAATCCATCGGCGTCCGCCTCTCGAGCGCCCGGTGCGCCGTCGCCGCGCGGCTCGCGCGTGGCGCACGGTCCGTCGCCGCCGCGCGGGAACTCGCAGCCTTTACGCGTACTCGTACATCGGACTGTCCACCAGTCCGCGTTGGTACGCGTACCGCGCGGCCTCCGTCCGGTTCGCGAGGCCGAGCTTCCGATAGACGTTCGTGAGGTGGAACTTCACCGTCTGCTCCGCGACGCAGAACTCCTTCGCGATCGCCTGGTTCGAGAGGCCGCGGCCGACCGCTCTCAGGATCGAGGCCTCGCGCTCGGTGAGCCCGTGCGCCTTCCCTGAGTCGTCGCTCGCTCCGTCCGCCGGCCCGACGGGGTGGTACACGGTCCCTTCGAGCGCCTGGCGAAGCGCCGCCGGTAGGTCGAGCGGGTTGATGCTCTTGACGATGTAGCCGTTCGCCCCGCGGTTGAACGCCGCCTCGATCCGCTCCCGCTCGCCGAACGCCGAGAGGACGATCACCTTCATGTCCGGCCAGCTCTTCCTGATCGCGTCGATGCACGCCAGCCCGTCGAGCTGCGGCATGCGCAGGTCGAGGAGAACGACGTCCGGGACCGTGCGCCTGATGAGCGGGAGGACCTGGCTCCCGTTCACCGCCTCAGCGACGACGTCGAACCCGTCTGCGTCCTCCAGCGCGCGCCGGACCGCGTCGAGGATCAACCGGTGGTCGTCGGCTATCAAGACCTTCACCGCCGCAGAACCTCCTCTCGCACCGCTCCCGGGGACGTCCGGAGCCGTCAATCAAAGGATCTCGGCGGTCCCGCGGCGCGTCGATAGGCCGCGCGCCCCATCGCGCGTTGATCTTCTTCAACACCGCCGAGCCGCCGCCTCACGAGACGCGTGAGTCGCTAGAGGAGGATCCGGATGGCCGTGTCGTGCGGACAGCCCTTCTTGACGAGCTCGAGGGCGAGGTGGAGGTCGACGTCCTTGTGCGCCGCGAGCGCCTTCGCGATCGCCGGCCTGAACCCGGCCCGTTCGAGCTCCTCGGCCCGCCAGACGACGATCCGCTCTTTCTCGTCCAGCGCTCGGTCTACGTCGCGGTCGGCGTGCACGTCGTTCTCGCAGTGTTTTCGGCGGCCGGCGCGCCGGCACCCGACGGACGGCCAGCCGGCGCCTACCGTTCGGCTAGCCGCCCAGGAACGCCGGCGTAGGCGTTGAGCGAGATCAACGCGCGCTGAGACGATCGGCCCATTGAGGACCTGGGCCGCAGCGGCGACACTCGGTGCAGGCGACCGCGCCCACGCGCGCGCCGCCACGACGTTCGCTCGCAATGACAGCTGCGGCCACCGACACGCTTGCACGGGCCGACCTCGAGCCGGTCTCTCTCCGAGCGCGCGTCCCCCGGACGCCTCCTGGCGGCGCGGACGCGGCGGTCGAAGCCGCTGCGTTCGCGCTGGTCGAGGCGAGCGAGCGCCGGCTGACGCGGCTTGCCTTCGACCTCCACGACGGCCCGGTGCAGGACGTCCTCGCGCTGGCCGCCGAGGTGAGGCTCCTTCGGCAGGAGCTCGTCGACGAAAGCGAGCAGGGCGCCGGTGCGGGCCGAGAAAGTGTCGCCGCGCGTTTCGACGCGCTCGAAGCGCAGCTCCTCGCGGTGGGCCGGGAGCTCAGAGAGGTCTCGAGCTCGCTCGAGCCGACCAAAGCTCTCCGATCCGTCCGCGACGGCCTCGCCGGCCAGGTCGAGGCTTTCCGGACGCAGACGGGGATCCGGGCGACGCTCGAGCTCGCCGGGGACTTCGAGTCGTTGACCGCTTCCCAGCGGATCGCCGTCCTCCGCATCGTTCAGGAGGCCCTCGCCAACGTCCGCGAGCACAGCGGCGCTACGCGCGTCCGCGTGGCGGCGTCCGTGGCCGACGACCTCGTGCGCATCGAGGTGACCGACGACGGGCGCGGCTTCCACGTCGAGCGGGCGTTCGCGAAGGCTGCGCGAGAGGGCCGCCTCGGGCTCGTCGGGATGGGCGAGCGCGTGCGCCTGCTCGGCGGCCGCATGGAGATCGACAGCCGCCCCGGCGGACCGACGACGATCTCGGCCGTCCTCGAGCGTTGGGAGCCCGTGGCGCGCCCGGACGAGGCCCTAGCGGGCGCATCGTTCGCGCTGAGCGCGCCGGGCGGAGTGTGCCGGGGATCCGATAGCTTGGGCCGCGCTTTGGGCGGACCGCGGAATTGAGCCAAACGACTAGCTCTCGCTGGGTCGTACCGCTTTCCGACTTGGACGTCGACGCCGAGCTCGTCGGCGCCGCGGAGGAGGCGGTGCGCTCGGGATGGTGGAGCATGGGGCCCCGGGTCGCTGAGTTCGAGCAGGCGTTCGCGGAGCTCTGCGAGACCCGGCACGCGATCGCGGTCGCCAACGGCACTGCGGCGCTTCATCTCGCCCTTCTCGCCGCCGACTGTGGCCCGGGCGACGAGGTCGTCCTCCCGTCGCTGAACTTCGTCGCGGCCGCGAACATGGTCGCCTTCACGGGCGCGACCCCAGTCTTCTGCGACATCGTCGGACCGCACGATCTGAACCTCGATCCTCGCGACCTCGAGGCGGCGATCACGCCTGCGACGAAGGCGTTGCTCGTTCTCCACTACGGGGGTTTTGCGTGCGACATGGACGCGGTAACGGAGATCGCGGAGCGCCGTGGCCTCGTGGTGATCGAGGATGCCGCCCACGCCCCGGGCGGAACGTGGCGAGGCCGGAAGTGCGGATCGATCGGCCGCGTCGGCTGCTTCAGCTTCTTCTCCAACAAGAACCTTCCGATCGGCGAGGGCGGGATGATCGTGACGGACGACGACGCGCTCGCCGAGCGGATACGGCTCTTGCGCTCGCACGGCATGACGACTCTCACGTGGGACCGCCACCGCGGCCACGCGCATACGTATGACGTGGTCACGCAGGGTCTCAACTACCGGCTGGACGAGGTGCGGGCCGCGATCGGCCTGGTGCAGCTCCGGCGGCTCCCCGACGCGAACGCGGCGCGCGCGAGGATTTCCGCCTACTACCGAGAGGCGCTCGACGGCGTCGAGGGGATCACGGTGCCGTTCGGAGACGGCGATGCGCACGATTCCTCAGCGCACCACCTCGCCGTCGTCGTACTCCCCGACGACGTCGCGCGCGCGCCGATTCGCACACACCTCGAGGAGCAGAGGATCCAGACGAGCGTTCACTATCCACCGATCCACCGCTTCTCCGCGTATGCCGGGCGGACGGCCCGGCCCCTACCGAGGACCGATGCCGTCGCAGAGCGGATCGTGACCCTCCCCCTCTCTGCGCAGACGAGCGAGGAGCAGGCGGCCACCGTGGCCGGCGCCCTCCTGGACGCGGTGCGGCGCGCCCGGTAGCGGTACGAAGCCGCCGCTGGGCGGATCCTCTACGCTCACCGGATCGCGCGAGAGAAAGGCGGAGAAGGACCCTGGATCGGCGCCGTCCGCCGCGAGTACTCGTGCCCCTGGTTCAGCGTCACCGTGAAAGACGTTCGCACGGCGCCCGAGCGAGCGGTCGAGGCCTTCTACACGGTCGAGATCAACGACTGGGCCGCGGTGATCGCCGTGCTCGAGGACGGGCGCATCCCGCTCATCCGGCAGTATCGACCAGCAGTCGAGCGATTCCTCTGTGAATTCCCGGCCGGCGCGGTCCCGGATGGGGAGCGTCCCGACGAGGTCGCGCGTCGCGAGCTTCGCGAAGAGGCGGGCTGCGAGGCGGACGAGCTCGTACCGCTCGGGAGGGTCTACCCCGAGGGTGGTCGTCTCACGAGCCGCGCGTGGACGTACTTCGCGCCGGCCGCACGAGTGGTCTCCGCCCCCGAGCCGCACCCGGACGAGGACCTCGAGCTCGTCTTCGTCCATCCCGAGGAGCTTCGCGCCCTGATAGACGGAGGCGAGTTCGCCTCAGGCGGACACCTCGCGGCGGTCGCCCTCGCGCTTATTCGGAACGAGCTGCCCCTCTAGGCCGCG
>DASZKB010000162.1:0-4715 GCA_035947475.1 Gaiellaceae bacterium
ACCGAACCCGCCCGTGCGCGTGTCCTCGTGGAGGACGAGCGCCTTCGACGTCTTCTCCACCGAGCGCAGCACCGACTCCTTGTCCCACGGGATGAGCGTCCGGAGGTCGAGGATCTCCACCGAGAGGCCGTCCTCGCTTTCGAGCTGCTTCGCCGCCTCCTCGGCCGTGTAGACCATCGCGCCCCAGGTGACGACGGTGAGGTCGTCTCCCTCCTTGTGGACGCGCGCCTGGCCGAAGGGGACGGTGTAGCGCTCGTCGGGGACCTCGTCCTTGATGCGCCGGTAGAGGTGCTTGTGCTCGAAGTAGAGGACCGGGTTCGGATCCTCGATCGCGCTCACGAGAAGGCCCTTAGCGTCGGCCGGCGTGGCGGGACAGACGATCTTGAGGCCGGCGACGTGAGCGAAGCTCGACTCCGGGTTCTGGGAGTGGAACGGCCCTCCCGAGAAGCCGCCGCCGGACGGGAGGCGAACGACGATCGGAATGGCGGTGCCGACCCGGTAGTGCTGCTTCGCCGCCACCGTCGTCAGGTGGTCCCACGCGCAGGAGACGAAGTCCGCGAACTGCATCTCGGCGACGGGGCGCATCCCCATGATGGCCGCACCCGTGCAGCCGGCCACGATCGCCGTCTCGGAGAGCGGGGAGTCGAGAACGCGCCAGGAGCCGAACTCCTCCTGAAAGCCCTGCGTGACCTTGAACGCGCCGCCGTAGACGCCGACGTCCTCGCCGATCACGAAGACGCGCTTGTCGCGCCGCATCTCCTCGCGCAAGCCGTCCGAGATCGCCTGGAGGTAGGTCTTCACAGCCATGCGCTTACTTGTGGTGGGGAGTGTCGAGCTCCTCGGGGCTCGCGAAGACGCCGTGGTAGACGTCGTCGGGGTCGGGGAGCGGGCTCTCCTCGGCGCGGCGGATTGCCTCGTTCAGCGTCCGCTTGACCTCGCCGCGCAACTCGTCTTCCTCGTCGTCGCTCAGGTCGGCGTTGTCGCGGAGCCACGTCCGAAAGCGCTCGAGCGGATCCTTCTTCGCCCACTCCTCGAAGAGCTCCTTCGGAACGTAGGAGGCGTCGTCGTGGACGGCGTGTCCCTCCATGCGGAGCGTCTTGTTCTCGATCAGGGTCGGGCCGCCGCCGTCGCGCGCCTTCTCGATCGCCCGCTTCGTCTCGCGGTAGACGGCGAGGACGTCGGTTCCGTCGACGACGACGCCCTCGAAGCCGTACGCCTGCGCGCGGTCGGCGACGTTCTCGCACGCGTACTGGAGGTGGGTCGGCGTCGAGTAGGCCCACTGGTTGTTGTCGCAGACGAACACGACGGGCAGCCGGCGGACGCCCGCGAAGTTCATGCCCTCGTGCGCGTCGCCGCGCGCCGAGGCGCCCTCCCCGAACCATCCGAGGGCGACGCGCTTCTCCTCGCGCATCCGAAACGCGAGCGCGCACCCGACGGCGACGGGGAGCATGGCCGGAAGGTGGCTCACCATCGCGATCAGTCCGAGGTTCGCGTCGGCCATGTGGACGTTGCCGTCCTTGCCCCTGGTGGGCCCGTCCGCCCGGCCCATGTACTGCGCGAAGATCCGCCATGGCTCGACGCCGCGGGTGAGGTGCACGCCCATGTCGCGGTGGAGCGGCGTGCCCACGTCGTCGGGGCCCATCGCGGTCGCGACGCCGACCGCGGCCGCCTCGTTCCCGCGACCGGTGTAGAAGCTTCCCGGGATCTTTCCCTGCTTGTAGAGGATGTGACCGCGCTCCTCGATCCCGCGGGTGAGGAGCATGCTCCGGAAGACGTCGAGCAGGTCTTCGCGGTCGAGCCCCGCCTCTCTGACCTCTCGAAGCGAGCTGATCGGTTCTGCTTCGCGCGCGATCGCCATGCAGCGTCTCTCCTCCGCCGGTCGGCCCGGGAGAAACTGTAACCGCTGGCCCAGGGCTAGGCTAAGCGCGTGGGGAAGGCGTCGGACTGGCTGCGGGAGGAGCGCCGGAAGACGCTCGGCGACTGGGTGGCGTTCTGTCTCGAATGCGGCCACGCGCAGCGGTACTTCGACGAGTCGGAGGCCGAGGTTCCGGACCGCTGCCCCGCGTGCGGCGGCGAGGTTCGGCGCCGCTGCCCGGTCTGCGACGCCCGCTTCAGCTCGGTCTTCGCGGTCGAGTGCGAGGCGTGCGGGGCCGAGCTCCGGGCCGCGGAGCAGTTCGGCGTCCCGATTCGCAAGGCGGGGCGCTAGGCGTCCAGAGCCCGGCGATTTTGGCCGGTTGGGCGGCTCAACCGCGGGCGATCTCCGAGAAGTGGATCACCGTGACGGTGTCCTCTTCGGAGACCTCGCGGTTGTAGAGCTGGCCGAGGAACGTCGCCATCTCCTCGACGCGGCGGATCTCGGGATTGTCGCGCTCGATCTCGCGCGGCGAGAGCTCCCCGAGCGTCTTCACCTCCACTTTGTCGATCACGGCGTCGAAGACCTTCTCGCGGGGCCCGAAGCGCATGCCCACGAGCACCTGGACGACCATGCCCTTCTTGTACTTCGCCGCCTTGTTGCCGAGGCGGATGGTCGCCGTCTTCCGGCGGTGGCGAAGCTGGTCGGTGACGGTGGGCGAGTAGAAGTTGAGGGCGTACATCGCGTCGTCGATCACGAGGATAGATCTTTCCCGGGCGGGACTTCGAGACGCCCTCCCGCTAGCGCTGTACGCGCCAGCTCCGCCATCTCCTTCTCGCCCTTGTAGGCGAGCACGGCGGGCGCGTCGGCGAGGGGGACCCACCGAGCGGCCGCGATCTCGTGCGCGTGCGCCGGCGGGAGGTCGCCAAGTCGTCCGCGGCGGTAGCGGAGGAGGAAGAAGCTCACGACCTTGAAGACGCGCTCGCCTTTCCACGTGTAGACGTACCGGACGTCTCCGAGCTTCTCGACGAGCGTCGCCTCGACGCCCGTCTCCTCGCTCACCTCGCGGACGGCCGTCCCGGCCGGGTCTTCGCCGCGCCCGACGAGCCCCTTCGGGAGCGCCCAGACCGTCTTCCCGGCCGGCCTGATCGCGGCCATGTGCCACGCGCCCCGAAGTCGCCGCACGACCACCCCACCTGCCGAGAACTCGCGGCGCACGGCGCGACGCTACCGGTCCGGTAGCGTCGCGGGATGCGCCGTCTGGTTCTCCTCGTCGGCGCCGTCGTCTTCGCGGACACGATGCTCTTCGCGGCGCTCGTCCCGTTGCTCGCGGGCTACGCGGAGGAGCACGGTCTGTCGAAGGCGGGCGCCGGCGCTCTCCTCGCCGCCTACCCCGCCGGCGCGCTCGTGGGCGCGCTTCCCGGCGGGCTCGCGGCGACACGGCTCGGTCCTAAGCAAGCGGTTCTCGGCGGCCTCGCGCTCATGTCGGTCGCAGGCCTAGCCTTCGGCCTCGCCGACGCGCCGTGGGCGCTCGGTCTGGCCCGTCTTCTCCAGGGGTTCGGGAGCGCGCTCTCGTGGTCGGGGGCGTTGGCGTGGCTCATCTCGGTGACGCCGCGCGGGCGCCGCGGAGAGATGCTGGGCACGGCGATGGGGGCGGCGGTCTTCGGCGCGCTCATGGGCCCGGCGCTCGGGGGCGCAGCCGGCATCTTCGGCGAAGCGGTCTCGTTCGGCGCCGTCTCCCTCGGCGGGGTGGCCCTGATCGTGTGGACCCTCAGGACCCCGGGCGCGGCGGCCGACAGGCAACCGCTTCGAGCCGCTTGGCGCGCCCTCCGGGAGCCGGCGTTTCTCGGCGGCCTCTGGCTCCTCCTCCTCCCGGCGCTCCTCTTCGGCGTGCTCGACGTCCTCGTGCCGCTCGAGCTCGGCGCGATGGGGTGGGGAACCGCCGCGATCGCCGCAGTCTTCTTCGTCGCGGCCGCGTCCGAGGTGGTCTTGAACCCGGTCGTCGGGCGGGTCGCCGACCGGCGCGGACGTCTCGTCCCCGTCCGCCTCGCCCTTGCCGGCTCGATCGCCGTCTCGCTCGCGCTCGCCTGGGCAGACGATCCCCTTGCGCTCGTCCCGCTCACGGTCGCGGCGGCTTTGGCGTACGGGACGCTCCTCACCCCCGGGACGACCGTCATCTCCGACGCCGCGGAGCGAACCGGCGTCGCCCAGGGCCTTGCGTTCGGCCTCCTGAACGGCGCCTGGGCCCTCGGCGCCGTCATCGGTCCGGGCGCGGGCGGCGCGCTCGCGGACCGCGCAGGCGATGCCGTCGCGTTCGTCCTCCTCGCGGGCGTTTGCGCGGCGACGCTTGTAGCCACGCGCCTTCAGCCGGTGCTTGGCACTCGCCCCGCACGAGTGCCAGAGAGCACTTGATCGGTTTTCCGCGTTTCGGGTAGAGTCTCATCGGCACTCTCCGCCGTTGAGTGCCAGGCTGACTCGAAACGGAATGAGGAGGTGTTTGGATGGATCTACAGCCTCTGGGAGACCGGCTGATCGTGCAGGTGCTCGAGGAGGAGGAGACGACCGAGAGCGGGATCGTCCTCCCGGACACCGCGAAGGAGAAGCCCCAGCGGGGCCGTGTCCTCGCGGTCGGCCCCGGCCCGCGGGACGAGGACGGTGAGTACATCACCATGGAGCTTTCCGAGGGGGACGAGATCATCTTCTCGAAGTACGGGGGCACCGACATCAAGCTCGGCGCCGAGGAGTACCTGATCCTCCGCGAGTCGGACGTGCTCGCGAAGGTGGTTGGAACCCGAGAGCCGGCGGGAGCGTCCGCCTAGACCGAAACGGAGGTACGTGAATGGCGCATAAAGAACTGCTTTTC